>JAGGYK010000034.1 GCA_021162585.1 Deltaproteobacteria bacterium | reverse complement strand
CTCAGATTGGCATTGTCCTCTTAGCCTTGCCTCCTTTACCTTGTCGGCCAACAATCCCCGACCAGGAGGCATAGGCAGGCCTTTGTCACTTTGTGCCTTGCAATCTTGTGCTTCACTGAATGATTACTTAGTCAACAGTAAAGCTCATTGACCTATTCTGTGTCTATGTGATAACATACCAGATATATGCAAAACAATATAAAACACCTTGCCATTATAATGGACGGAAATGGAAGATGGGCACAAAAAAAGGGCTGGTCCAGGATAAAAGGTCATGAAAAGGGTGCAAGGATTGCAAAAGAGATTGTAAAGGTGGTGAAATCTAAAGGCATAGAATATCTTACACTCTACGCATTCTCATCTGAAAACTGGAAAAGGCCAAAACAAGAGGTGGAAGGATTATTCAGATTGCTTGAAGGATTTATTGATGCAGAGATTCAAGAACTTAAAGACAGCAACATAAGACTTCATGTAATAGGTGATATTACAAAATTCCCTGAAATCCTCCAGCAAAAGATCAAAAAAAGTATAAAAGAGACATCAAAAAATACAGTCCTTCATTTGTCTATTGCTCTCAATTATGGGGGGCGAGATGAGATTATAAGGGCTGTAAAGACTATCAGTGAAAAGACCATTGATCCGGAGACAATCAATGAAGAAACATTTAAATCCTTCCTTGATACAGCTCATATACCAGATCCTGATTTATTAATCCGTACAGGAGGGGAAAAACGCATAAGTAATTTTCTCCTATGGCAGATTGCATATACAGAAATATATTTTGTAGATATCTTATGGCCTGATTTTAATGAGGCAGCTTTAGATAATGCCCTTGCCTGGTTTGCCTCTAGACAAAGACGCTTTGGTATGACAGAAAACCAAATCCAGGAAATAGAAACAAGATGATAAGGATATTTGGGGCTGTCATATTATTACTTATCTTTGCCGTACCTGTTATCATAGGGCCTGCATGGGTATTCTTCGCTGTCGCTCAGATAGTTATACTTGTATGTCTATATGAATTTTATCGTGTTAGTTTAGGTAAAGGTGCAAAGGCACTGGGCTGGATTGCATGGGTAGGTGTAATCCCTGTGATGTGGTTATGCTTTTATTCAGACTTCACTAATATATGCCACACCATAGCGTTCGTCTCTCTAACAGTAATAGCTGCGGGTCTGTATCTCTTTGAAAAAGGAAAGGCCAGTGCTAAAGATGTAGTTTATACCTTGGTAGGTATAATTTATCCCGCAGGCTTGCTCTGTTTCTGGATCCTTATACGGAATGGGATTGATGGCAAGTTCTGGATGATATTCGGTCTATTATGTACATTCATATCTGACACAGGTGCCTACTATGCAGGAAAAAACTTTGGTAAGCATAATATCGCACCAAGGCTAAGCCCAAAAAAGACATGGGAGGGACTAATAGGTGGCATCATCATTAGCATTATAGCCGCTTCTATATTTGGTGGGCTTTATCCTAAACTCTGTCATCTTCAGGGTAATTATCCCTTATGGATACTTGTCATCTTAGGTGGGACAATCACTATATTAGGCCTTATAGGTGATTTAACTGCGTCCATGTTTAAAAGGGAATTTAATGTGAAAGATATGGGAAATCTAATCCCTGGCCACGGGGGAATGCTGGACAGGATGGACGGTATCATACCTGTAGGGGTGGTACTTTACCTTATCATCCTGGTCATAAGTTGATATGAAAAGGGTGGTAATCCTTGGTTCTACTGGCTCTATTGGTAGAGCTACCCTGGATGTAATCAGGATGTATCCGGAAAGGTTTACAGTAGTGGGCATGTCAGCCAAAACCAATTATAAATTGTTATTAAAGCAGGCATCTGAATTTGGGGTAAATATGCTAGCCCTAACCAATCCTGATAATATAGACTCTCTAAATAACAATATCCTGACTGGTGATAAATCGGCAGTAGAACTTGTGCGAGAAACAGCCCCTGATATTGTGATAAATGGCATAACAGGAAGTGCTGGTTTCCTACCCTCCATGGAGGCAATAAAACAAAAGGCGAGGCTTGCTCTTGCAAACAAAGAGTCTCTGGTAATAGGTGGCAAATTTATCACAGAAGAGGCAAAAAAAAATAATGTAGCTGTAATCCCGGTAGATTCAGAACATTCTGCGATATTTCAGTGCCTTGCAGGAGAATTTCAAAAGGATATAAGACGCATTATACTTACTGCCTCAGGTGGTCCATTTAGAGATGCCCCTAAACATACGTTCAAGGACATTACACCGAAACAAGCCCTTAGGCATCCTACATGGCAGATGGGTAAAAGGATAACTATAGATTCTGCTACTATGATGAATAAGGGGTTAGAGATCATAGAGGCATCATGGCTCTTTAATATAGGTGCAGAGAGAATAGATATAGTCATACATCCTAAAAGTATTGTGCACTCTATGGTAGAGTTTAAAGATACCAGCATAAAGGCCCAGATGGGTAATCCAGATATGAAGCTCCCAATCGCATATGCATTAAACTGGCCTGCGAGACAGACGTTGCCACTGAAATCCTTGGATCTAGAACAATCATTGACATTAGAATTTTTCCCTCCAGATGAGGACAAATTTCCTGCAATAAAACTCGCAAGGGAGGCTATGGGTATGCCCGATACTATGCCATGCATCATGAATGCCGCAGATGAAGTAGCAGTTGATGCATTTCTAAATAAGAGATTGAGATTTGACCAGATTGTCCCTCTGATTAAAAGGGTAATGGATCGTCTCTCTGAGACAGATGTCACGGGACCAACAGAACTACTTGAGCTTGACAAACAAGCAAGAATTATAGCAAGGACATTTATATGAAAATAGTGGTCAGGGATCAGGGGCCGGGGGTCAGTTTGAGACGGGGGAGACAGCGGACTGGGATATTGTTTTGTTTTCATCCTTCAGTGTGTCCGACAGGACATGGGGGGCTATATGAAAATAGGCACAAAGCTTTGTAGGGGCCTTTTGCCCTCATCGGCCCGCTTAAGGGAACGGGCCCTACATTGTGATACGTTCATTTTCATACTTGGTTG
>JAGGYK010000255.1 GCA_021162585.1 Deltaproteobacteria bacterium | reverse complement strand
GCTTAGAAGCAATACACTCATTGCCTATTCAACTATAATCATATCATTGCTGATACACATTATCAGTGTATACATTTTCCGGGAACTTGCGGTTGCCGTAACGCATGGATATCATTGGACAAATGTGGATGGGTAGGTCTATTGGGGGTGATTTCGTAATAAACTCACGCTAGTATAGTAGTAAAACACGCATGTACCAATAAACACCAAAATCCCGCTTACATAGAAAGTTGTGTCAATATCAAAGATATCCATGACAAATCCTGCCAGCAATGGTCCTAAAATCTGGCCAAGGCCCATGGCCATATCAAAGATACCTATTGTAGCTCCCATACCCAAAGACTTACCATTTTCTACCACCATAACAGATGCCGCTGGTATAGACATAGCACCCCCTATGCCCATAATAGAGCCCAGAAAAAAGAAGGCTAAAAAACTATTTCCAAAAGGGAGGCTAGCCAATGATACAGCACCTATAATAGATCCCGTAATCACCAGCCTTATCTTGTTTGCAGAAGTAACCATCCTTCCAAATGGCCTCTGAAAAAGGCCGGTTATAAATATATTTGCAGATATAAGAATCCCTATCTCTGCATTGCTAATCCCTGAGGCCTTGGCCAAGACAGGAATAAATGCAATGAGACCTCCCCTGCCCAAGGCGCTTATAGCACGAAAAAAGAATAGACCCTTCATGGATGAAGATTGTAAGACCCTCCGGAAAGGCAAGAGATTAAGCCCTGCCCCTGTATCCCTTGAGACAGGCATGGGAGGCAGCATAATTATTGTTAGAGTAAAGGCAAATGCTGAAAGTATGGATAATGCATAAAATGCCGCATTTACCCCCCAGAGATCTGTAAGAACACCGCCTAGGAGTGGGCCTGCACCCATGCCCAAAAACAGAGCCATATTAAATGATCCCATATACAGGCCTTCTTCCCCTTCTTCTGCTATAATTCCCACATACGACATAGCAATGGGTAGTATGAAAGCAGAGGCAATGCCATGAATAAGCCTAATCAATATCAGGGTTGAAGGGTCTTTTGCCCATACATAGGTAATAGCAATAAAACTATATAGTATAAGTCCAATTAATATAGGGTTCTTTCTATTTGTATGATCCGAGAGCGCGCCGATTATCGGTGTACATATAGTCTTACTCAGAGAAAAAGACGCAAATATAAGGCCTATCTGAGTAGCTGAAGCACCCAGCCCTTGGGCATATATAGGCAGTATAGGAAGTACTATACCAACGCCAAGCAAAACTACAAAGGTGGTTATTGAAAGAACTATAAGTATATCTCTTGCCATAAAACTATTGCTCTCAATGTTAGCAAAATGGGAAAATTCTTATCTCTTTACTTTCCCAACACCTGTGTTACCAAAGATGTATCTCCTTTGGCATCTAAAAAATGTTTGTTTCTAAGTATATCTGCCAAGAATTCCTTATTTGTAGAAAGGCCCTGTATAATAGTTTCATCCAGCATTCTAGACATACGCCTTATGGCAGGGGTGCGTGTGCTATGGTGGGAAACCAGCTTCACAATTAAGGGATCATAAAACGAGCTTATCTCACACCCAACAAAAAGATGGGTATCCACCCTAACACCTGGACCACCTGGGAGACGCAATTGTCTAATTATTCCAGTAGTAGGCATAAAGTTTCTTGAGGGATCCTCTGCGTTTATCCTGCACTCTATAGCATGACCTGTAACACCAGGAGGCTTAGTATCTATGCCAGCACCTGCTGCCACCAATATCTGCTCTCTTACCATATCAATGCCTGTAATCATCTCGGTCACAGGATGCTCTACCTGAAGCCTTCCATTTATCTCCAGAAAAAATATATTACCTTTTTGATCCATCAAAAACTCTACTGTACCCAACCCTCTAAAACCTATAGACTCCATGAGCTTCCTTGACCATGTCCATAGATTATCCCTAGCAGTCTCATCAATATTAGGGATAGGTGCCTCCTCAATAATCTTTTGATGTCTGCGCTGTATAGAACACTCTCTATCTCCCAATATCTTAATATGCCTGTAATGATCTGCTAGTACCTGAACTTCTAAGTGCCTTGGAGATGAGATATAATGTTCTAGATATACATCAGGCCTACCAAAGGCGGCATTCGCCTCGCTACTTACACTTGCAAATTGGGTAATAAGCTGCTCTTCATTATATGCAACCTTCATCCCACGACCACCGCCACCATATAGGGATTTTATTATAATGGGCATGCCTAGATTCCCTGATATAGAAAGTGCACTATCCACATCTGCTACTGGACCATAAGAACCAGGGATTATAGGTATACCCAAAGACTTTGCCACTTCCTTTGTCCTGGATTTATTACCTATTGTCCTCAAGATAGTACTAGGTGGGCCTATAAAGGCAATACCATTCTCCTCACACCGTAAAGCCAGTACAGGGTTCTCTGATAGAAATCCATAGCCAGGATGTATTGCATTGGCCTTCCAGTTTATAGCAACACTTACTATGGCATCCACATTAAGGTAGCTCTTTGCTGGCTGAGGTGGGCCTATTTGTACTCTCTTATCAGCCCATTTTAAATATTCCATTGATTTATCCTGCTCAGAATAC
Source organism: Deltaproteobacteria bacterium (assembly GCA_021162585.1). Lineage (GTDB taxonomy): Bacteria > Desulfobacterota > Desulfomonilia > UBA1062 > UBA1062 > JAGGYK01. The sequence goes on along the minus strand of JAGGYK010000255.1, from coordinate 314 downwards.
ATGGCTATTGTCTCAATGCCCATCTCACGGGCTGTCCTTAATATTCTAAGGACTACCTCTCCCCTGTTTGCAATCAAAATCCTCTTCATAAAAAAACCCTTTATGATGCTAGCCCTGGCAAGTCAAGCGCCCTTATATAATTGCCAAGAATAATAAGACCTTATCCATGAGACTTATAATCTTCAATAAGTATTTATACCTTTACTTTTATTAAGCGCTTATGTATCAGAGGTATGCAGTGAGGATATACATCATATGGATTTTTATACATATCAGTATATTGTACGTATTACATGACCCTTTGTATGCACAAG
>JAGGYK010000108.1 GCA_021162585.1 Deltaproteobacteria bacterium | reverse complement strand
GGGGACATATTGACTCGGCTTTAACAATATAAATTTTTTTGTTGACATAGATATTTATGTGTGTTTCTATTAATAGAAACGTACTTATGAAGCAGGGTGACATACATGAGTTAGCCGAGGTGTTGAGCCGCATTAAGGATAAAGGCCTTATGACTCAATTCCTTGAAGAGCTTTTCACCCCGGCAGAGATAGGGACCTTTAGCTTGCGTTGGCGGCTTGTCAGGCTTTTGGAAGAAGGCCTACCTCAAAGGGAGATCTCAAGGCGACTTGGTATAAGCCTGTGCAAGATAACAAGGGGCTCAAGAGAACTGAAGAAAGGTGGTTCTGCTTTAAAAGAGGTTATAAGAAGATATACCAAATAAGACTAAAAAATCATAAGAAAGGAGGATGAGATGGACAAGAGAACAAAGTTTGTACTTGATGAAGAGGAGATACCGAGATACTGGTATAATATTCAGGCAGATCTGCCCAAGCCACTGCCACCTGTTTTGCATCCAGGTACAGGAGAGCCGATAACCCCTGATGATCTAGCTCCTCTATTCCCTATGGAATTAATCAAGCAAGAGGTAAGCACCGAGCGCTGGATTGAAGTCCCTGAGGAAGTGAGAGATATTTATCGCATGTGGAGGCCCACTACTCTGTTTCGTGCCCATAGATTAGAGAAAGCTCTGGATACGCCGGCCAAGATCTTCTACAAATATGAGGGGACAAGCCCCCCTGGGAGTCACAAGCCTAATACCGCTGTAGCTCAGGCCTATTATAACAAACAAGAGGGTATCAAGCGAATTGCCACTGAGACAGGAGCCGGACAGTGGGGTAGCGCCCTGTCCTTTGCGGGTGCGTGCCTTGGCCTTGAGATTAAGGTTTATATGGTCAGGATCAGCTATGACCAAAAACCCTACCGTCGCATCATGATGGAGGCCTGGGGGGCAAAGTGTATACCTAGCCCCAGCCCTGATACCAAGGCAGGTCGAGATATGCTGGCGAAAGACCCTGATTGTCCTGGCAGCTTGGGTCTTGCTATTAGCGAGGCAGTAGAGGATGCTGTTTCTCGTGATGATACACACTATGCCTTAGGCAGTGTGCTCAACCATGTGCTTCTTCACCAGACCATCAACGGGCTGGAGACAAAAGAGCTGATGGAGAAGGCAGATGCCTACCCAGATATCATTGTCGGCTGCATTGGTGGTGGCTCAAACTTTGCCGGGCTGTATCTGCCCTTTGTCAAGGACAAGATTGACGGGACAAAGCCGGATCTTCGCATCATCAATGTAGAGCCTGCAAGCTGTCCTACTGTGACCAAGGGACCATATGCCTATGACTTTGGCGATGAAGCCGGGCTCACTCCAATGATTAAGATGAATACCTTGGGGCATGGCTTTATTCCGCCCCCGGTCCATGCAGGAGGGCTGCGCTATCATGGTATGGCATCTATCATATCCCACCTGCATAGGCTAGGGCTCGTTGAAGCCAGGGCCGAGCATCAGCTTGCTACCTTTAAAGCTGGAGTAACCTTTGCCCGCACCGAGGGTATTATTAGCGCCCCAGAGCCAATGCATGCGATTAAGGTGGTTATCGACGAGGCCCTTAAGTGCAAGGAGACTGGTGAGTCAAAGACCATCCTGCTGGCTCATAGTGGACATGGACATGTTGATATGGCAGCCTATGATGCCTACTTCAGTGGCAAACTTAGGGATTACGAATATCCTAAGGATAAGATAGATGAGTCGTTGGAGCAACTGCCCAAGGTGTCTATCAAATAGTAAAGAGTAATTGTAAATGATAGATAGTAGCCATGATAATCATAAGATTAGGTGCCCCAGGTTAGGGCACCTAATCCCTTTTGAATACTGTAGAAAGATGAATAGCGATTTACCCTGTCCAAAAATTTTTGACTGCTGGCATGAGTATATGGATATCCGTGGTTTCATAGCAGATAATTATACACCAGATGAGGTAATGACCTTTATGGAACCGCCAAAACCCAAGATAAATCATATACTTGAATTGATGGAGAAGATAAAGAATCAAAAGGGTTAAATACTATATGTAAGTGTATTTATAATGTCAGGGATCTGAGACGAATTCAGTCCTAAGATACGCAGACTTCCTTCAAGTATGGATGGATCTATATAGCTTAAATCCAGGCCTGCCTGGAACCTATTCATTATAAGATTAGCCACATATACCAAGTGTACCATCTCTTTATTTGTTTCAGCTATGTCAGGCATATGATGGAAAGATATCACATCTGTTATGGTCTTGGGAAGGTTCCAGTTTTTCGCGAGGAGTTCTCCTGTTTTGGTATGATCTGTGTTAAAGATATTTCTTTCTACAATGCAAGAGTCTTTGTTTTCTTCTTGGATCTGACGGTAGAACATAGGTTGTACATCTGCTATGTATTGATCCAGGACTACCTTTCCAATATCATGAAGCAGGCCTGCTGTATATGCGACATCAGGTGGAAGCATACCACTTAACCGTGCCAGTTTTTCACATAACCTTGCTGTGCCCAGTGCATGCTGATATAGTCCGCCTTTGCACAGGGAATATCCCTTCCCGAACTGAGAGAAAAATTCTTCTGACCCTGCTGATGCAGTTAGTTTTAAGATGGTCTTATTGCCCAGGTATATAAGTGCATGATCAATAGATGTTATCTCTGTTATGGGGTTCACATACGGGGAATTGCATAATCTCAATGTCTTTGCACTAATAACCTGATCCTTTTTGATCTCATTTGCTACTGTGCTAATATCATAGTCCTGGTCATCTAACATCTTTGCGATCTTTATAGCAATCTGAGGTATGGGCCGCACATGTGTTATAGTTTGCTTAATATCATCGATAGAGGGTGGGTTAAAGTCCAGATCCTTGTTGGAATCCTGAGTGATAATAGGTTCTATTGATGAGATTCCCGTGGATGCGTCGAATTTTAGGCAACAGGAAAAATAGCCACTGGTCTCCATCTTTTTTATGGCTATGTGTTTGTCCCTGAGCATACTTGTAGCTATCTCTAATGTACGCCCCCCGATATTCAAATTAAGGTCTCTAGGTGATATGGGGCTGATCAATGCCCCTCCTGCAATACAGGCATCCATATCCTTAATCTGAGCACCATGATCTTCCATATATTTTATGAGTAGAGGCAGCCCGGTAGTAGCATAGTATCCCATATCCGAGTCCGGGATGTCTGAGATTGGCTCAGGCAGCAGTATGTGGATAAACCCTCCCAGGCGATTTTTTTTGTCATATAGGGTGAGCCCTACGCAAGACCCCAGATATGCCTTGAATACGCCTTGTTTTCCGATCTCTATTCCACCTGTAGGTACAATAGTTGTCATGTATCTCTATCCCTTACTTAATTAAATATACGTTGCCCTATTGTATGTTTATCGGAGACATGAATTCATAATATAATACCATAGGGCATAAGATGATGGCTTAGGTCTTTACCTTTACGAAAAATATTCTTAAATGCCCCACCTTGCAGGTGGAGAGCTTCACACTTTTTTATAAGCAGGATTCTTTAACGAGATACTCAAATGCCTCAAGCCGGTTAATATTATTCGTTGTTTGCTGGTCTTCAAATATAAGGCTCTCTATTGGCAGATTATTGTATTTCTTCCTTAGTTGTGGGAAGAATGCCTCTAAGAGTGTACCTATCATGCAATTGGGGCACATTACATTAAGCACCCCGCATGCTGATTTATCATAAAACTCGCCGATGCGGTTGATATTCAGGCTTACGAACCTGTCAACCTGATAACTTATGTATGGGCTGATCCTGTTGTAGAGCTTTGGGAAAGGTGACTCCTGGGGTGTTCTTATGCTGTCCGGGAAATACCTGTCAATGCTCTTTCTTAGCAACCTGGCGGCAGGCAACCACATCATGGCCCCAGCGGCCTTCAACCTTTCGCCTTTTGTCTGATATTCCTTGAACCTCTGTTCATATCCGAGCAAGACCACATCCATTATCAATGCAGATGTCCACACCTCAAAGCCCATATCTTCGAGCTTTTCATAGAGTCCAAAGTTTGCATGCTCATTGAGCCTGGTGTAGATGTCTCCTGCAATACCTATTACCGGCCTGTCTCTTGTATCTTTAAGTCCTACGGCCTTCATGTTTTCAACAGCCTCTTTTATCCCTACATCCAACTGCCTCTGGGCCATGCGCCTTACCAGGAGTTCCATGTTTTGCCTGTGTACAGAGTTTACATCTCCTTTATTCTTTTCATATGGCCTGATCTCTGTTGCCCATTTGAATAATCTATCGATTGCATAGGCACCCCTTGCAAGGTAAAGCGGATATGTATAGCCTAGCTCCTTCATCACGCTAGTGTTGCCAATATCTATGAGCCTCACAGGCATATTCAGCCTCTCAAGTATGAGTTTCATGGCAGTCCCATACTGGTTTAAGAGACATGGGCCATCGTATTTGGGGGAATAATATACTGCGCCATCAGGGTCGAAATCCTTCCTCATGGTCAATTTGAGGAGGTCCCCTAGCACTGAGTGGTAAGGATGGCACTCATGACCGTATGCATATCGTTTGCTTAGTTGCCATGATGTCTTGTCTGTAGGTGGTAAAAGCTCGGCATGACAGCCTGATGCCTTAAGTGCACCAACAAATGCGTATGCATGGTCTGAAAAGTACTGGACATAATACCTGTGGTCTTTAAGCGGCCGGTCTCTTCCATCAGGGCCTATACTTAGAAACACATCCTTTCTGCTCCACTTTGTGTATGTGGATATGTTTCTTACAAATGCCTCGATCCTGGTCACCATCCCTGTATCAGCTCTGTTTTCATCAAACTCCAGCAACATGTGAGGGGTATGGGCTAGTACTGACTCCAGATACTGGGCAATAAACCCATCCGGACCACAGCCAAAGTTAGTAAGGACTATACATGAAAGTCTTGGGTTCTTTCTTACGGCATTTGCCGCCTTTATGCACTGCCTGCCCATGTACCAGTGAAGATCATCTAGGAATGGAGGAACCTTTTCATCCTCCAGGGAGAGGAAATCCATGGGTATCGGTATTATCCCAAGACCGGCTATATGCCTGGCCAGATCCATATTGATATATCTATCGTATAGATTATATGGCCTGCCAATGAGTACGATACCTCCTTTGTCCTCTTTATAAAGCTTGGTAAGTATCTTTTTTCCATGTTTTCTGCACATGGCCTTAAAGTTCTTAATGGCCTCTATGCCCTTATCCAGGGCTGATGATATCTCGCCTTTAGGGATGCCTAGCGTATTTGATGTGGCGTTTATCCATCCCCTATCGCAAGAGTTACCTGGAAATTCTAATATTACGGTCTCTATACCTAGGCTTGAACGTACAATATAGGGGATGCCCTGGGAATAAGGGCAGAGGTAGTACCCATTCATCTCTCCATCAGGTGCGATCTTTCTTGTATGTGGTATAAAGATGCGAGCCACCCTTTTCTCCTTTAAATAGACGGCATGTCCATAAAGGAGCCTTACAGGCAGACATGTCTCGACAGGTAGCCTCTCTACTCCAATGGTAGCGATCTCTTTATTTGTATGGCCAGAGATGGTGGTTTCAAAACCAAGGAAACGAAAGAATGTGTTCCAGAATGGTAGCTGCTCATACATTAAAAGGCCAAGAGGGATGCCAATCTTACCTCGGGTAACATCAGGACAGGTGTCTGGGTCACAGTAGTTATCCATTAATAGTTTATCCCTTAGACTAAATAGAGATGCTAATTCTTGCCTTTCTTCTTTCTTTTTTTCATACACACCACAGATAGAGCCAAAATAGGATGTCTGACTTCTATTATTCCTGATCTTTGTAATCTCGCATGTATTCTCACAGCCTGTGCAGGTAAAGGTCTTTATATTATATGGTTGATCAAGGGCATTAAATCCTACAAATCGTGATCTTAAGCTGAGATTTGCCATCTCATCTCTTGCTATGAGGGCCGCACCAAGTGCACCTGATATACTGGGGTTGGGGTGTATCTCGATCTTTCTACCCAGGATGGATTCAAATGCAGCATGTACTGCCAGGTTATTGGCAACACCTCCCTGGAATATAATATTTTTACCTACCTTAGAAGAACCCACTACATTATCCAAATAGTTTTGTGCTATGGAATAAGCCAGTCCTGCACACAGGTTTTTTCTTGTCTGACCCTGCTGTATGTGGTGAATCAGGTCTGAATCCATAAACACAGTACACCTAGAACCAAGATCTACAGGCTGCCTTCCTTTGAAGGCATATTCCTCAAACTCCTTGTCTATCTTGATTCCGAGCCGATCTGCCTGTTCTTCCAAGAATGAGCCTGTACCTGCAGCACATATACGGTTCATGACAAAGTTTTCGATCATCCCATCTTTAATGCGGATAAATTTAGAGTCCTGTCCACCAATCTCTATGATTGTATCTATGTCACTGGACAGATCTGTGGCAGCCCTTGCCTGAGCACTTATCTCATCAACACTTGTGTCTGCGCCGAATATATCACGCACCAGATATCTCCCGGAACCAGTAGAGTAGAATCCTCTAATCGTTGGAATATCTTTGAGGGTTTCCTTAATGATGGATAAGGCCTCTTTCGTTGCTTGGATGGGTCTTGCCTTTGTTGGCACACAACTGGATGCCAGTATGTCCCCGTCAGGAGATATAATGACTGCCTTTGTGGTTACAGAGCCCACATCCACGCCCAGGTATGCATATTTACAGTGATTTGAGGACTCTGATTTTCTGTCTCTTATATGCCTTATAAGGGGCTTTTGGAATCCGGCAGTATGTTCACTGGCCTCTTTTTGGTTCAGGAAGATTAATATCCTTTCCAAAGGAAACTTTGTCTCAAGCGGTTTTTGCCTTGCAAAGATGGCAGACCCGATGGCACCCATTATCTTATGATCCTTTGGTACCAGGAGTCTTTTTTCACTGATACCCAATACATGGCTAAAGGCCCTTATCATACCTTTATTGGAAGCCAGGCCTCCCTGGAAGACCACCGGCATATCCGGGAGTCTGCCCTTGCAAAGGGTTGCGATGTAATTCCTTGCAAGGGCATGGCAGAGGCCTGCTGCTATATTATCTTCTGATGCCCCTTTTTGCTGGAGGTGGATCATATCGGTTTTGGCAAATACAGAACACCTGCCTGCTATGTGGGGGACGTGCCTTGCCTGGTGTGCCTTTATGGAAAATTTATCAATGCTCAGGCCAAGCCTCTCGGCCTGGCGATCTAAAAACGCCCCTGTACCAGCAGAACAAAGCCCGTTAAAGGCATGTCTTGCGATAAATGGGCTCCCGTCTTCAAGGCGGTCTATCTCAATAAACTTCGAATCCTGGCCGCCTATCTCTATTATGCTTTTTACCTCCGGGAAGGCCTCCCAGCTAGCCTTTGCATGGGAGACGATCTCGTTGATGGTGGGAAGATTAAGTGGGCCTGCAAGTAATGACTTGCCACTACCTGTAATGTAAATACCCGAGAAATAAACCAGCCCGAGTCTTTCTTTAATGTCACTAAACAAAGCCTTTGCAACATTGAGTGGTCTGCCCTGGGTCTCGTAATATGAGGTGTAGATTGTCCCCCCTGTATCATCCATAATAGCAGACTTTATGGAAACAGAGCCAATATCCAGACCTAAGTACAGATTATTACTACCAGTCGTAGAATCCATTATATGCCTTTCTTATATTTCTTTTCCAACATGATAGAAAACTTGAGTATTAATTGCATTATATTCAGATGCTTCTGTATTTGCAACCGTGTCTGGCAAGCGAAAAAGTGTCCCCCCTTGAGGGTATCTAATCAAAAATGGGGAAAATCCAGAATCCATCAAGATTGACAGGCATGGTAACAATAATATATATTCTCAAACAAAGAGTTATGATGATTCGGCAGTCGAATGTTACGTTGCATGAGGGCTAGCTGGTATCAGTTCACATGAATCAGCGGACAGGGGATAAGGTCTTAAAAAAATGTCCTGCTGACCTATCCCTGTGTACGCTAGTTGTTAATTAAATGAGGAGGGCAGGAGATAATCCTGACAGTCATAAATAGGTTCAGAAATCTTTGCAGAGAGTTTGCTCTGCCTTTGGCGGGCAGAGCAACTCCGGTCTGGATAGGAAGAAAGAATGATAGGGAGGGTTTTCCATGAATATTAATGATCATCCATTACTTAAAGAAAATAAGGTTATGCTGGTCGCAGGGGTCTATGATGTCTTGTCTGCAAAGATTGCTCAGCGCGTAGGATTCCCTGCTGTAGTGTTGACAGGATATGGGGTGTCGGCAACTTATCTGGGTGAACCTGATTTTGGTCTTTTGACCCAGACAGAGGCCCTTGATGTGGCAAGGCGTATAGTTCAGGGGGTGGATATTGCAGTTACAGTAGATGCTGATACAGGATATGGCGGGCCTTTAAATGTGCAACGTATGGTTCGCGAATTAATAAATATAGGGGCAATGGGGATGATTCTTGAGGATCAGAGGTGGCCAAAAAGATGCGGGCATATGCGGGGGAAAGATGTCATTAACGCCAGTGAGCATGCCATGAAAATTCGGGCCGCAAAGGATGCAGCTGGGAACACACCATTTATTGTAACCGCACGCACCGATGCCATTGCCACCCATGGCCTGGATGAGGCTATTAGAAGGGCAAGGCTTTATAAAGAAGCAGGGGCTGATATACTGTTTGTAGAAGCCCCTCGCAGTAAACAAGATCTTGAGCGTATTGGAAGAGAACTACCACCGCCTTTAGCAGTCAACATGATTGAGGGTGGTCTTACTCCTATGTGCAGTATTGAGGAATTGTATGAGATGGGGTTTTCCATTATAGGCTATGTGCTTACAGGTCTGTTTGCTGCTGCAAAGGCTTTGGAAAAGGCCTTTACCGCTTTGAGGATTCAGGGGGAAAGCTCATCTATTGCCAAAGATCTGATGAGCTTTGAAGATTTTACCAGTATAATTGGTCTGGAGAGGCGCTATCAGGAGGATGAAAAATATAAGATAAAAGATAAATTATGAGATATAGATGGATAAAGGGTTTTCAAAACATATAAAGATCATAAATATGCTATGAAAAGAAGGATTTGCTTATGACTATTTGGATTGCCATTTTGGTTGCTATTATTGCAACTACGCTAATGAATATAGGGCTTGCATTCCAGAAGAAGCAGGCATCAGAGATGCCTAAGATTGATGAGGAGAGAAAGGAAGCAGCGCAGGCATTTGCCCGTAACAGGGCCTGGCAGGCTGGGGTAGTCGGTATGCTCATTGGCTTTGGTATGTATGCCTGGGTTGCCGGAAAGGCGCCCATATCTATCATTCAACCCACACTTGGCATGGGTTTAGTTGTGCTTGCATTTTTTTCTATATTCTATCTTCATGAAAGACTCAAAGTGCTGGAGTGGATCGCGGTGGTCAGTATGATAGTTGGATTGATACTCCTTGGATTGAGTGCGGCTGAAAACGATTCTGCTGGTGAAGTAAACACAGTAATATTGGTGATAATAACGGCAGTAATACTTGTCATAGTTGGGCTTGCATACATTGCTCGCAGATGGTTAAAGACAAAGAGGATTAGCCTGGAATGGCTCCTTGGGGTAATTACCGGCCTCTTCATCGGGCTTGAGGCCCTCTTTCTTAAGGCCACATGGAATGCAGGCAATAACCTGCTCTCATTAGGGGTTTTCCTGCCGGCAACAATTGTTTTTTTTGTTGGTGGCATAGTTATTATGCAAAGCGGATTCCAGCACGGCACGGCAATGATAGTGGTAGCGCTGGAGTCGGTTGTAAACAAATTGATGGCAATCATCGGGGCTATGATAAGCCTGGGTGAATATTTGCCTGAAGATATATTACTGGCTCTAATGAGAGTGGTAGCATTTATCTTCCTCCTTGGCGGCACTGCTGTACTTGCCCGCTTTGGGAAAAAGGAAGCCAGATAGATGTTTTTTGGGACTTGAAATAAAAGATTAATTTTAGAATGTCTTGAGGGGAGATGATTATGAAAAAGGATAAATTGTATTTAGACCCATCTCAGCCTGTGGGGAAAAGGGTTGAAGATCTTGTTTCCAGGATGACTCTAGAGGAAAAGGTTGCGCAACTGGGCAGCATCTGGGGGTTTGAATTGCTGGAGAAAAGGAGTTTTTCTTTTGAGAAGGCAATGAACCGCATAAAGAATGGCATTGGGCACATCACACGTATTGCAGGGCAAGGGGATTTAACCCCTGTAGAGGTGGCAGAAACAGCAAATGCAATACAGAAATTTCTTGTTGAGAGCACCCGTTTGGGTATCCCTGCAATCGTCCACGATGAATGCTGTGCGGGATTTACAGCAAGACAGGCCACATGTTTCCCGCAGGCAATAGGGCTTTCCAGCACATGGGATCCGGAGATTGTCGAGGAGATGACCAGTGTCATAAGAACACAGATGAGGGCGGTTGGCGTTCATCAGGGACTCTCCCCTGTGTTGGATGTCACAACAGATCCCAGGTGGGGGCGGACAGAAGAGACCTTTGGGGAAGATCCGTATCTTATCTCTCAAATAGGTGTCTCGTATGTCAGAGGTCTTCAAGGTAAAGACTTAAAGGATGGGGTTGCAGCAACTGGAAAACACTTTGTAGGATATGGGAATTCCGAAGGCGGTATGAACTGGGCTCCTGCTCACATTCCTTTTAGGGAGCTGCACGAGGTATTTTTATTACCCTTTGAAGCTGCCATCAAAGAAGCGCATCTGGCTTCTATTATGAATGCCTATCATGAGATAGACGGTGTCCCGTGCGGCAGTTCCAGGGAGCTTCTGACCGAAATTTTAAGAGATCAAATAGGTTTTGACAGTGTTGTGGTCTCAGACTATTGGACGCTTGGTTTCCTTTTCGGTTATCATCGTATCGCAAAAGACAAAAAAGAAACTGCCAGGCTGGCATTGCAAGCAGGTCTGGATGTGGAGCTGCCCGAGGCGGATTTCTATGGGAAATCCTTACATGAGGCAATTGAGGGCGGAGAAATAGAAGAATCCATAGTTGATCTGGCAGTAAGCAGGATACTAAGGATGAAATTCCTGCTCGGCCTGTTTGAAGCCCCTTATGTAAACATAAAAGATATCCCCGCTGTCTTTGATACCCGTGATCCAAGGAATTTAGCCTGCAAGATTGCCCAGGAATCAATAGTATTACTAAAGAATAAGGACAACGTATTACCTTTAAAAAAGAACATCAAATCCATTGCAGTGATCGGACCTAATGCAGATAGTTCCCGGAACCTTTTCGGGGATTACTCTTATCCAAGCCAATTAGAAGAGGCCCCGGAATTTGTTGAGTCCACTGGAAAATCAGAGGGCGTTGAGATACTTTCCGAGGTCAGCCAGATGTTAAAGGAGGGTGAAGAAGCAATAGCAAGGGCCTATGTTCCTACTAAGAGTATTTTTGAGGCCATAAAAGACAAGGTATCCCCTGAGACCAAGGTTCGTTATGCAAAGGGCTGTGATGTCATGGGAGGTTCGGAAGATGGATTCAAAGAAGCTGTAGAGCTTGCCAGGAAATCAGAGGTGGCAGTCGTTGTTGCTGGCGGGAAATCCGGTCTGAGGATTGACTGTACATGTGGAGAGTCCAGGGACCGTGCCTGGCTCGATTTGCCTGGCAAGCAGGGAGAATTAGTAAAGGCAATATATGAAACAGGGGTTCCTGTCATTGTTATATTAATAAATGGCAGGCCATATTCCATCAAATGGATTTCCGAACATGTCGGATCAATCTTAGAGGCATGGCTACCGGGTGAGGAGGGGGGAAGCGGAGTTGCCGATGTTATCTTCGGTGATTATAATCCTGGGGGGAAGCTGCCCATATCGTTTCCGCAAACCGTTGGGCAGATCCCTGTGTACTATTATCATAAACCCTCAGGCGGGCGTTCAATGTGGACAGGCAGTTACGTGGAGATAACCCCAAAGCCTTTGTTCCCATTTGGTCATGGCCTGAGCTATACAGAATATGAATATAGCAATCTTGAAATAAGCCAAAAAGAAGTGGAGATCACCGGGGACGTCGATATCAGTGTAGATATTGAGAATGTTGGGAAATATGCAGGTGATGAGGTTGTTCAACTCTATGTACACGATGCTTATTCAAATGTTACAAGACCTGTTAAAGAGTTAAAGGGGTTTAAACGGGTTAGTCTGGAACCTGGTGAAAAAAAGAGGATCATATTCACCCTTTTCATGACCCAGCTTGGTTTTTACAATCGAGATATGGAATTTGTGGTAGAACCAGGAATAATAGAAGTCATGATTGGCAGTTCATCCGAGGATATCAGATTAACAGGATCATTTAATATTGTTGGAAAAACAATGGAAATCAGCAAAACAAAGACATTTTTTTCAAGGGTCAGAGAGAGGCATTTTTGATATCAAAGCACAGCCCGGGGTCACCCGAGGGGCCAAGGCTACGTTTGAGAGTGCCGATTAAAACCGGCAGGAAGCAGGGACTGAAAGTGTCCTATGATGAAGGGCTAGCCTCTATCATCAGCCCTGAGTCATGCGTTGGTAATGGCAACATTGCCGGTGAAGCGTTGACAAGGGAAAGTGCAGGCTGAGCATTGAGCCACGTAAGAGACATGAGTCCAAGCGCCGATGTACTTCAAGTATACAGAAGGCAATATCTTACAGACCGAAATGGCGAGGCCTGCCCATGCTAACGGCCTGGCTATTACCTCTGGCCGTGAAACAAATACGGTATCCAGTGCACACTACGGTACGGAGATGCAGACGGGAATATGTGGACTATCTCCCCGATTTTGTCTTTTGTGATCACCCCATTCCTTATCATCTTCTGAATATGAAAGGCTTCATCAATGGATATGTCCCAATGGTGCATTTGCATAATAGCAACTATTATATAGTTATGTAAAAAATGCCAATGGCTAAGTAATACCAAGTTGTAATCAAGTCATTGCGAGGAGCTTTAGCGACGTGGCAATCTTAGCCTTTAGATTGCTTCGCTTCGCTCGCAATGACAATTTCGATAAGTACCTGATTAAATGCATCTTGGTATTAAATCTCTCTTGCAGCATGAAATCCTTCATGGATAGCCTCATAGGCCTTGCCGGGACTTTTGGCATCACCTATAACAATGACCTTACCAGCAATCCCCTTTAATTCCTCTTCTAGCTGATTAATGGGTTGCGTGCCCATAGCCAAGACCACGGTATCGCACTTGATGAGTTTAGTCTTTCTATCTTGCCTGCCTGTGCCGTGTTCGTCACGGCAGACAGGCTCCACGATTATACCCTCGGTTGTTATCTCTTTGGCCTTTGTGGTAGTTTTTGCCTTTACACCATATCTTCTTAGCATCTGAAGCTCTACCCATCTGGTTGATATCCCTATGTCCATGCCTAGCCTTGGGAGCATCTCTATTATTGTTACCTTCTTTATTCCTCTGGTTGACAATTCCCGTAATGTGTCTATGTCCTCAGCCCTGGAGAGGAAAAGAAACTGGAGGGTCTCTGGATTAATAGTCCCTATCTTTGCTATGTAGGTAGCAACCTCTATACCCACAGCTCCACCACCTATAACCACAACTTCTTTTCCCACATTAGATTTACCTGCAAGCACGTCCCAAGCCTGCACAACATTGTTGCCATCAATCCCTGGAATATTAGGCTTTATTGGTTTCCCTCCTGTTGCAATTATCATTACATCAGGCCTTTCCTTTTTGACCAAATTTCTATTTATCTCTGTATTTGTGTAGATTTTGACCCCTGCTTTTTTTGCTTGTGTGGTTAATGAATCTATAAGAGGTTTAAATTCCCTTCTTTCATCTAAGGCCCCTGCCAGATTAAGTTGCCCACCCAATTGTGGTGATTTTTCATAAAGGCTCACCATATGACCAGAGAGTGCGGCTGTTTCTGCTGCAGTCAGTCCCCCTGGTCCGCCGCCAATTATCACAACCCTTTTTTGGAGGGAGGCCTTTTTTAGTTTGGGTATTTCAAATTCATGGGACGCCCTTGGGTTTACCATGCACTCAACAGGCTTTAATTCAAATATTTTATCAAAACAGCCCTGATTGCATCCTATACATGGTATAATTTCATCCAATCTTTCCTGCTTTGCCTTATTAGGCATTTCAGGATCAGCAATTAACTCCCTGGCAAGGCCCACAATATCTGCACTTCCCTGCCTTATAAGTTTCTCAGCGATTTGAGGGCTATGGACTCTATTACAGGCAATAACTGGCTTTGATACAGACTGCTTTACCCCTTGGGCAAGGTATGCAAATCCTGCCCTGGGCACTTCCATGGGGAGTTGGGGCACCCTTGTCTCGTGCCATCCCCCGGTTATGTTAAAGGCATCTATACCATGGTTTTCAAGCTCTTTTGCAAAAAGTCTGGTTTCTTTATTTGTATTACTTCCGGGCATAAAGTCATTGCCTGCAAGGCGTATCAACACAGTGAAATCTTTACCAACAGCATCCCTTACTGCATCAGCCACCTCCAGGCCGAACCTCATTCTGTTTTCAATGTTTCCTCCGTATTCGTCAGTCCTTTTATTGGTTATGGGGGAGAGAAACTGATTTATCAGGTATCCTGCACAACCCAGGATCTCCACAGCATCAAATCCAGCATCTTTGGTCCTTTTAGCAGCTTTTGCAAAGTTTTCTATAGTATATGTTATGTCATCTTTTGTCATTTCTCTTGGCTCTTCTCTGGTAAATCTAGATTTAACAGCAGATGGAGCTATTGCTTGTCGGCCTATTAAAAATGAATGCGCATACCTTCCAGCATGGTAAAGCTGGGCAGCTATCCTTGCACCGCCAGAGTGGACTGTATTGGTGAGCCTTTTAAGTCCTGGTATAAACCTATCATCACTTATGTTTATCATGTTTTTACCCCCGCTGTATTCGTCTATAATACAGCCTCCAACAATGATAAGCGCCACTCCTCCCCTTGCCCTTTCTTCATAAAAGGCAACAAGCCTATCTGTTACCTCACCCTCTGGGGTGTAATTGAGGTGCATGGCAGGCATTACTATCCTGTTTTTTAGCTTTAGTTTTCCTATGGTGATTGGTGTAAATAAATTTTTCATTGCTTAGCCCTCCAATAAAGCTTAAAGTTAAACTTTAAGCTTTATTGGAGGG
>JAGGYK010000223.1 GCA_021162585.1 Deltaproteobacteria bacterium | reverse complement strand
AGGACATTAATCCCGGGCCTGATCCTGTGATCATCCCTGCCAACCTTTTCGCCACCTATGTAGATGTTGGGTCTCATCTTAAACAAATCCTCATGATATTGTTCCTTGGTTCTTAACATACTCTCTCCTCCATTATGTAATCATTTCTTGTTAGAATTTATTCACAGAGAATTATTTTCCTTAAACCCCTCCTTTTGACTTATGCTTGTCCGGAGGCGGTATTGTAAAGACTGGTACCGGGCTGTTACGCACTACTTTGTCTGCGACACTCCCCAGGACATGACCGATACCGGTCAGACCGTGAGTGCCCAGAATTATCAGATCAACTTCCTCTTCAAGTGCAAGCTTGATTATTTCCTGATATTCTCTGCCTTCTCTGATTACAGTTTCAAATTCAATATTTTTTTGACATTTGCTGACAAATTTTTTCGGGATCAAATGGTCTGAGGATTAATCCTGCTTCCGGATTGTAAACCGCCACGCGCAGTACCACTCCTCCGGGTGATTATCCGGAGGACATCCGATACATTCCGTCACGATCCTCGGGTCTATTGCCTCTGCGAATGAGCGATATTCCCCAATTCCCGTCGATTTGCACGGATAGTCAGCCAGACCCTTGCGCCTTCTGGTTGATTGGACAATACAGTCATTCATCTGAAAAACGACGCTGTCGGGTTTCTCATCAATAATTGTCTGTGTATTGATCTGATGATACAGCCTGAACCTCAGTCCCTTCTTGAGCCCTTCCAGGCCGGCGAGCGCAGGGAGTTCCAGGAACTGCTTGATCGACCATGCCTCGAATGTGCAGTATTTCATTATCGCGCATCCAGCGCATCTCTGTGCATCCAGCATGCTGAGTTCCTTTTCGACCGACTGGAACCAAATCCCGTCTCCCGCAAGCCAGTTGGCGCCCAGCCCCTTGATCAGGGCAAGCAGATCACCTCTGGGCATATCCAATAGAGGCCTGGGAATGTTATTCTCTATCTCGAATCCGAGTGTCTTTGACAATCTTCTCATCTGTACCCTGTAGCTTGTCGGCCATGCATTCTTCATGATCTCCAAGGCCTTTTTCATGCCGAACTGGTGTGCCACCTCCATAAAATAGATGGTGTGGTGGACCATAATCTGATGGAACATATTCAGGGACAGCTCGGCCAGCCGTTCCCTGTCAAGATCTTCTATGTTTTCGATTTCCATAAAACAACTCCTGCTTGATTCCGACATTCTCTGATAACCCCTAAGAAAGTTGTTTCCCGTAGCGAGGACAAGCCAAGCTACGAAAAATCAGACAGAAATTAAATGGATAATATCAGCCCCCTGCTTCTTCGAGATGCTCTGGCTTAGTGAACAGAGATATTATTATCATTGTGGCAAAGGTTATGGGTAACTGGATTCCTGAGGCAGTAAATGATTGCACACCTTTGATTAACATGGTGTAGAAAATTATTACCCCAATAATCATTGATCCGATTGCAGCAGCCTTTGTAGCCCTTTTCCAGATAGAGCTGATAACAACCACCGGGGCAACAATCACCATTGCGCTGCCTAGGCCTATCCATATAAAAACAACAAGGTATTGGGGGGGATGGAGAACCAACAACACTGATATTATACTCAATATAACTACGAGAGCTCTTGCAATGCGCATGTTCCATTTATCAATCTTGTCTCGAGACCAACCCATCCTTTTGAAGATAACATTCGCAAACAAGTCGTTACTTACCCCGGTTGCTATGGCAAATAAAACCACATCAGCAGTTGACCAGATCGCGCTTAAGATGGCAATTAGGAGAAAGGCGGCAAATAGCGGATGGTATAGTTGCTTGACCATTATTGCCAGCGCGGCGTCGGGCTTAGGTGAAACAATGCCATGGGCCTGGGCTGCAAGACCGGCAAAAGGAGTGAGCCCGAAGATCATAAACAATCCCCACATAACAAACGTGTATGTCAGAATTGTTTTAAATGAAAAGTCTTTAGTCGCAAGCAAATGGGCGCTTGTTTGGGGAGAATACGCATAAAAAGCAAGGGGAAGTGCAATACAAAGGACGGCCATTATACTTCCTCCGATAGGGCCTGCCTTCGGATTGAAAACCTGCACAGTATTCGGATCAATAGAAACCAGCTTGGCATTAAGCGCAGAAACCCCCCCTGGGAACATTACATATGCTGAGAAAAATAGAAGCAAAGCGCAAAATGCCATTAAAAACCCCATGGCAGTATTTGTAACCGCTATTGATCGATAACCGCCTGCTGCAACATAGAAGGCAACCACCACACCCATCAAAATAACGCCATAGGAATAAGGAATATCAAATATGGTGCTCATTATATGGCCGGCTCCGGTATACTGGCCCCCGAGGAAAAAAATCTGTGCCACACATGCCAGAAGAACTCCAAGCACCCTTGCCGTGTCACTATTGTACCGATCACCAAGGAATCCGGGAATTGTCATAGAACCTTTTTCTTGAACTAGCTTTCTGAATGAAAAGAAACATATTAGGGTAACAAGAGGGACAAGCCAGGTCCATGACGTGGAATACCAGAGTCCGGGATAGCCAAACTTAAATGCAAATCCGGGGCATCCCAAAAACGTGATACCACTTCCCACAGTAGCAGCGGCTGCAACGGCAATGATTATAGGGTTCATTGTTCTTTTCGCCACGACATACTGTTCTGAACCCTTAGCTTTACGCTGTCCGTAAATCCCTACCCCAATACAAAAAGCTATGTAAATTACCAAAAAAAACACTGCAAATCCTACGAGTCCCATGATAGAACCTCCTTTTTCATAGAGTGATAAACATTTCAGATTCTAATTAATTTTTAGAATCTTTCATAATCTTGTGGACAACGCCGGCCGTGATTAATAAAATACAAAATCCGATGACGTGCCAAGAAATAAAAACCTTCAAATATGGTACCATTACCCCTACGTTTTCCATGTCTCATTCCTCCTTTGTTTTTCTCCAGGTCAACTGACCGTCCGTGAACTGTCAATCAAAATGTTAGACTGACAATTCCCTCATCCTAATTACTCTATGTTAACAACCTGGGAAAGTCTGCGTATACGCGCTTAGCAACTTTAATTTGATCCTCCTTTCCGTGCATGCATTTCACGCAATTCTCGCTTCAATACTTTTCCAGATGGATTCCGAGGCAGCGCGTCAATAAATTCAATTTCTTTTGGCACTTTGAATTTGGCCATTTTTTTCGCACAGTGCTGAACTATTTTTTCAGCAGTTAGCTCAGCGCCTTCTTTTAATACTACATACGCTTTTGGCACTTCTAACCATTTTGGATGTGGAATACCAACGACAGCAGTTTCAAGAACTTCTGGAAGTTCATAAATAATTTTCTCTACTTCAGGTGAAGCAATGTTTTCTCCCCCGCTTATTATCATATCCTTTATCCGATCTACGATATAAAGGAAACCATCTTCATCTAACATTCCAACATCGCCTGTGTGAAACCATCCACCCCTCATTGCTTCCTTCGTAGCATCCGGGTTTTTCCAGTATCCTTTGAAAACTTTTGGTCCTTTAAGACAGATTTCTCCCGTTTCATTAGGACCAACATCGTTGCCTTCCGAATCAAGTATCCGCACTTGAAGATGTGACACAGGTTTTCCTACAGAACCTATTTTATGTAACATCTTGTCTTTAGCCAAAAAAGTATCCCCTGATACCGTTTCGGTTAAGCCATAGGCATCTGCAAACCAGGCGGTGGGAAATTTTTCTTTAAATTTTTCTATGAGTGTTACCGGCATCTTTTCACCGCCGTCGATGATAAAACGTACCGAGGAAACATCATATCGGTCAAATGTGGGTTCATTGAAGAGCATTATAGTCATAGCCGGAGAAAGCCACAAATTAGTTACTTTTTCCTGATCAATAGCCTTGAGCACTTCTATAGGATCAAAACGTTTTAGAATTACCAGACTGCCGCCGCAATATAGGGTTCCTGTTCCCGGTAAATCCATTCCACCGACATGATAAAGTGGTCCTACAACCAGGGTTCGGTCTGCCTCAGTCATATTGAATTCAAGTATATGGCCAATGTTCTTCCAATAGAGATTTCCATACGAGAGCATTACACCCTTGGGATCAGCAGTGGTACCGGAAGTATACATGAGCCGGTGCAAATCATCGATGTTAACTTCAACATCGGGTGGGTTTGCTCCTCGATTACGTTCTATTAACCCATCATAGTTTAGCCAGCCTTCGGGGGTGTCCGGCCCAAGCTGAATGAAGTTTTTCAAATTAGGCAATTCGCCCTGAATGGATGATATCGTCGGTACGAAGTCAGGCTCGGTGATCACTGCCTTAGCTTCAGAATGGTTGAGAATGTAACTAAATTCAGTAGAGACCAAGCGAAAGTTCAGCGGCAGCCAGACGGCACCAATCTTATTAATTGCAAAGGTCATTTCAATATACTCAAGGCAATTATAAAGAAGAATAGCAACCACATCCCCTTTGCCTAAACCAATATCCAGCAAACTCTGGGCCAGACTGTCTACCCGTTCATGTAACTGTCTGTAGGTATAACGATTCCCGAGGCCAGTTAAACATTCTTTGTCTGGATATCTCTCTGCATTCCTTTTTAGAACTAAGCTCCAATTCATAATTCATCCTCCTAGCGTGAGTTTATTACGAATTATATTTTTGTTGCAGTTGTATCAACTCGCCTCCCTACACTAGCCGAGCCATTAAGACAAAAGTCACTAGAATAGATAGCAAATAGCATACCAATCATGCCAACAATTTATATTCATTAGTTATTTCTTTTCCCCACATTATTTCTATCCATGTCTTACAGTCTATGCAGGCCTATATCTGTCGCATAATAGTACGCATCGCTCTTTTATGGGACAGATGCATGTAATTCCGGTTGGTTGAGAGATCATTCCCTAACGACTTGGATCTGATGATAGAAAACAACCCGGGATAAGGAGATACATCAAAAATAAAGGGGCAAACGCAATCTTCATGCATTATGATAAGTTTTGCATCTATTCTGGTATGAATTCGCGTAATAAAATAAATCAACAAATTTCAAGATTCATAACCATTCCTTTTAGTTGTATTATTCTAAGACATTTTGTTGCATAATAGATAGGACAAAAAAAGTCGCCACCTCTCCCTAAATACAAAAATTTGAGCACTTCAATCACGACCCAATAAAGATGCGGCCACCTAATAATGATGTGGAAGCTACCCCACGAGAGATTGCAAAACATGTATATGAAAAGATCATGAAAACGGTTGACAGGTATTTAAAGGAAAAAGAAGATCTGTGCAAACAACAGGGTATCCCATATGAAAAGATTTTAAAAGTAGGACATCCTGTGGATGATATTCTAAAGATTGCAGAAGAGTCGAACGCTGGCCTGATTGTTTTGGGGGCTCGTGGAAGAAGCGCCTTTGCAGGATCAGTTTTTGGTAGTATTGCGTATGGCGTGCTACATAGGGATAAAAATACTCCAGTCCTTGTGGTGAAGTGCTAGTATTTATGGAAAATTCATGCCCTACGACTGTTTATGCATTTGTCCTATACTGAGACATAGCTGTACCATAATAAAACATGGCTCCTTCTTTAAAAAGAGATCATGTCTTCTTAACATTTGAATTTGTTAGCTTTTTTTAGAATTAACTAATGTTGGTACATTGTTTGCTTTTATTCGTCTAACAACGCTACATTTTATAAATCTTAAACAGGAGGAACAGGGTTATGGTAAAAAGGTTTTGGGTATTGGCATTTGTTTTACTTATGGTCTGTTGTTTTGCCTCGTCAAGTTGGGCGGCTACCTTCAAGATTGGTGATGCTGACTTTAAACTAGGCGGTAGTCTCAGGTATGATCTT
>JAGGYK010000232.1 GCA_021162585.1 Deltaproteobacteria bacterium | reverse complement strand
GTAGTGCATATTTCCCTTAAGCGGGCTGATTAGCCTTACCAATACGTTGTAGGGCCCGTTCCCCGAACGGGCCGATGAGGGCATCGGCCCCTACAAAGCTTTGTGCCTATTTTCATATAAAAGACTGGATAAACTCAAGTTCAGGCAACCTAACAGCTGTAAGCGCTCCCCCATACACAGCCCCTGTGTCAATACCGATCTTATCCGGCTTTATAAGTGGCACAGTAAATGGGGTATGCCCAAATATTACCTTTTTATCCAAATCTGTAGGAGAAAATATAAAATCATCTCTTATCCATATAAGGTCACTATATACCTGTAAATTCAATGGGATACCAGGTCTTATACCTGCATGCACATATATGTAGTTGTCATCTTCGTAGTACCATCTCAGGCCATAAAAGAAATCTTTGTGTGCCTCTGGCAAGGCATCAACGACACTCTGATGAGGCTCTCCCCTTGTATACGATTCTACAGTCATATCCCCCCCATTGGAGAAATACATAAGCCTATTTGTACCATACTCGATAAACTCTAGGAACATGTCTTCATGATTGCCTCTTAAAAATATACATCTTATTTCTGATGCAACTTCTATCAACAGATCTACAACATCTTTAGATGCATCCCCACGGTCAATGTAATCGCCCAAAAATATAAGGGTATCATCTGAGGTAGCGTTAATCTTAGCCAAGAGATCCTCAAGTTTATCCAGACATCCATGTATGTCACCAATAGCAAATATGGAGGGGGTCATAGTCCCTTTTTTGTCTTAAGTATTTCTATCTTCAATTCTGGAATCTTTAATTGTGCCTTTTTTGATTTAGGATTCAGTTTTAGGGCAAGTCTATACGCATCTAATGAAGCATTTAAATCATTGAGCTTTGCCTTTCTACTCCTACCTTTATAGAATGCCCTTGTCTCATAGGCATAAGCCATACTGAGTGCCACATTATAGTCTTTTTCCTTTTTAAGGTATCTCTTACAGGCACCAATAATCTTATCTGGACTGTGCATACCTACAGAAGAAGCGACAAGACCTTTAATATCATTAAGCTCACCTGAGGCCTCCACAAGCAAGCTGTAAAACCTGTAGGCTTCTTTATAGCGCTTTAGCTTAAGAGATAAAGTTGCTGCCCTTCTAAGTGTATCCTTATCCTTTGGTTTCACTTTTAACACTAAAATGTACGTGTTTAAGGCATCTTTTTTTCTACCAGCCCTATCATAAGATGCTGCCAGATTATATAAAAGCACAGGATCATTGGGAGAGAGCGAAACAGCCTTTTTGTAATATATTATCTGAGATTTTATATCTCCTAATTTACCCATGCACATTGCTAGCTGGGCAAAGGCATTCTTATCACCTGGAAACAATTTTACATAATGTTTTAAGATGGCAGATGCTTTTCTATAGTGTTTATTCTTTAATTCATCCTCAATAACTGTAATAAGTATCTCTTTCTTTTTGGCTGTGCTGACTATTGATCTATAAAGAGATAGGGCCTTAGACCTTTTCCCGATATCCTCATATGCCCTGCCCAGGTCTAAAATAATATCTTCATTGCCTTTGGCAAGTTCAAGGGCCTTTTCTAGGTATCCTATACGATCTTCCATACGACCGAGCTTACCCACAATGTAGGCCATGCGTCTATATGTATTTGCGGTTGCCCTTTTATCTTCTACTATCTTCTGGCATACAGCAAGGGCCTCTTCAAACAGACCAAGTTTTATGTAATACCTGGATAATCTTGCAAGGGAAGAGACATCATTAGGATCAGCCTCTACAACTCCCTTATAAATACTTACAAGAGAGGTATAGTCACCCTTCTCTGACAAAAATTTATCAAGCTCATCTAAAAAATAGGTGTTCTTGGGGAAATTTGTATGGGCATTTTTTAAAATCGCTATCTTTTTATTTACATCCTCGGCCTTTGCTATCCTACGAACAAAATCTTCTTCTGTTATCTCAAACTCCAAAGGCAATTTTGCTATCTTGTGGTCGATGTAATATATATTTATAGGGACAGATCTTACGCCTACATTTATAAGTTGTTTCCTTATTCCTGATGCATCCAAAGGTTCACCCAAGTCATTAGG
This sequence comes from Deltaproteobacteria bacterium, assembly GCA_021162585.1. Lineage (GTDB taxonomy): Bacteria > Desulfobacterota > Desulfomonilia > UBA1062 > UBA1062 > JAGGYK01. Next base: position 2,445 of record JAGGYK010000232.1, on the reverse strand, counting down.
CTTACCAAAGCCCTCTACGTCTGCACCAAGATATGAATCAAAAAAGGTATTTGCATTAATCTTTGTTATTACTATGGTCTCGTTCCCCTTTATCTTTATACTCTGGCCTGCCTTAAACATCATTGGCCTCTGGTCTATAGTGACCTCAATAGAAATAAATTTTGGTGGCTTTCTAAATATGAAAGAGGTAGTAGCCTCCCTGAGAAGACCTACTTGGCCGCCTATAGGAACAATCAAAAAGAACATAAAACCCACTAATATAACAAGGAGAACTACAATCGCTGCATTTCCCCTGTTTTTCATATCTCCTCCTAATGTCATCTATATTTCGAAAGGTAATACCAATATCAAAGATATATGTCTATCACCATTTAAAATAATTGCCCACTAACTTAAAAAAACATCTGCTATCTACACATAAGGTATAAATACAGACCAATCAAGTGAGAAATGCTATCCAAAGGCTATAAACCCTATGGTCTTTTCGGCAATTTGTCTTCTAAATATAATTGATGTAATATGACCTGATGGGATCTTAAATATTGGAGGCTTGCCCATTGCATGCCAGAGATCACAAACAGCCTCAAAAGGGAATATCCTATCAAAGATTGCATTTATCATACATACCTGTCTGCCTCTAAGAAATGGGGCAAAAAATACAGGATCATATTTATAGCATAAATATTTATCTGAATTTAAAAGATCCTCTATTAAAGATATACTTTCAATAAATTCATACATACCTTTATGTATCCTTGCACAACCCTTTTCAGTGCCACACGGGATATGGGTCTTGTCCATTAGTTTGTATTCTTTTCTGAGTCTCCTTGTAGCAGGTGATTTCCAGTCTATATGAAAAAAGTTACCCCCAGAGAGGATAAAGACCCCCTTTTCTATCCTTTTATCCATTGCCATAGCAATAATAGAGAGCATCCCTCCAAGACTATAGCCTACTATAGAAACGCTCTTATATCTGGTAAGCATTACAGTAATTGTCTGCCTTATATCCACTACACTATGGCTAAAGGCCTTAAACACCTTTTCGACATCTGCCTTTATAAAGATCTCTCCACTTTTCTCACCTTTTGGTGTCCTTATCCCTATATAAGGGAGGCGTATGAAAAAACAGGGCACACCTGTCCTTGCAAAGGCCTTTGGAAACCATTCCAATGCTCTTAATGCCATATCACCAATACCATGGACAAACAGGATAGCATGATCTGCTTTCATGTTTTTAGGTTCAAAGACATCACAAAGGATCGTTGCGGTATCCTTAGTGCAACCCTCATAAGGTGAATTAAACGATGCAAACAGATGATTATAATGTTTAGTAGCACCCAGATGTATAATTCTTGGTTCCACTTGCTCTATCCTAAATTCATACATAATTATTAATGTATATCAATAACATAAAACCTTCTTTATTACTAAGATTTTTGTAGTCAAAGTGTTCGCCCATTTGACAGTCTCGTAAAAAGTCTTTTTAACTTGTCATTTCGAGTGACCTGCCTGCCGGCAGGCAGGAACGAGAAATCTTTCCAATGCAACATGCTGAATTCACAAGATTTCTCCCTGAGCCTGCCCTGAGCATAAATACTAAGATTCCTCGCTTCGCTCGGAATGACAGAAACGAAGGGGTTGAAATGACCGATTCACCGAGTCTGACTTTTTACGAGGTTATCACTTGACTCTAATAAAAATAACATTACTCTTAAAAAGAGAAGAGCCTATTCAGTAAGATATACACCAAATGAAAACTCGTGGGGCCCTGGATGAACAAAGGTGTAACATTAATAGAACTAATAATATCTCTGGCTATTGCCTCAATACTTATACTAGGCCTCTATAGCGTTAATTCAATATCTGCAAAGACATCTAAACAGACAAGAGAAAACTGGTATTGTATGGCCTCAATAAGAAATAGCATCCTACAGCTAGATTTGGATCTTATGCAGTGTGCCTATCTTATGCCCCAGGATATGAAGATATCCACAGAAAAAAACCAGTTGTTTATTGCTGGCCTCCCTCATACATCCAAGCACTCTGGCATAAGACTAAATATGAATACCCTTCCCCCCTACTTTTCAATAATAATTAAGTCAGAGGGTTCATGTATTAAACTTGACACCATCGACATTGACAATAATTCAGTCCCTGATTTCTGGGCAGATCTTGGTATCATTACAGACAGTGGCCCTTATGTAATCTCTCATAATTATTCCAGGGGAAACTCAAGGCTACCCCTCACATCTAAAGTTAATGTCAATCCTGGTGATAGGGTCATACCTGCTATACACTATGAGCTTAAATCCGATGGGCTTTATAGAGATGGACAACTACTGGCAGAGGCCATAACAGGATTTGATGCCAAGATCAACTCAGGAAACCTTGCGATCCATTTAAAGGCATCCCTTAATAATACTGTAAAGGAGCTCTGTTATGAAT
>JAGGYK010000142.1 GCA_021162585.1 Deltaproteobacteria bacterium | reverse complement strand
TGGCTTCATTTGCTTTGTTACCTCCACAAACGCACCTTTGGTGATAGACTGGTAGCTATCCTTTGCCTATGTCGGACTTTAACCGACAAGAAATTGCCAGCTTTGCCTGGCGCACTCATATAAACCCCCATGTCCTGGCGGACACAACACAGTATGAAAATATTCTTTGACATACTATCCATCTACATATTATATTCATGCAAACTAATCTATTCAAGGGAGATAAAGAATTGTGGCTACTACATATAAGTTTTACAAAGTAGAAAAAAAAGAACATATCGCATGGGTCTATCTCAATAGGCCAGAAAAGAAAAATGCAATGGGCCCAGATGCGTGGAAAGAAATTATACCTATATTTGCTGATATACACAACGATGACGATATACTCGTCTGCATAATAGCAGGAGAGGGTAAAGATTTCTGCTCAGGGATAGATATCATTGGTATGGCTCCCGAGATGCCCACCTTGAAGAACTGGGATATGAGTGCAAGTGCCAAGCTGAAACTGTTCAGGATCATTTCTTCTCTTCAAGATTCCATCTCTTGTGTGGAGAAATGCTCAAAGCCTGTTATCTGTGCCTTCCATGGCTACTGCATAGGTGCAGGCCTTGATTTAGGCTCTGCCTGCGATATCCGTCTTGCATCCGAGGATGCGAAGATATCGCTCCGTGAGGCTGCTGTTGCAATTATTGCTGACGTAGGAAGCCTCCAGCGCATGCCACACATTGTAGGTCAGGGTATCACCAGGGAACTAGCCTACACAGCAAAGTTCATAGATGCAAAGCGCGCCAAAGAGGTAAACCTGGTAAACGAGGTCTTTCCTGACAAGGAATCTCTCCTGAAGGGGGCACATGAGATGGCCTTGGACATAGTAAAAATGTCACCTCTTGCTGTGCAGGGAGCAAAGGAAGTACTCAACTTCTGCAGGGGGAAGAGCATAGCTGATGGATTGGAATATGTTGCTGCACGAAGCGCATTAATCCTCCCATCAGATGACCTGGCAGAAACAATGACGGCGTTCATGGAAAAGAGACCCCCTAAGTTTACGGGAAAATAATAAAACGTTGCAAAATTTCTACATTCTTTTGAAGTGAAGCCCTGTCCCTTTTATAACCTATATGAATTGTTGGGGTTTGAGGTGTAATCACATCCCAAAGCACGAAAAATGTCAGTGGGCCATTCTGGCATTTTCCATAAAACAGCCTTTAGGCTCTTTACCTACTGCCAAATATATAGGATGATGGTTATTGCAACAATGGAGTAATGGAGCAACTATAAACGAAATCATTTTTGATGATTTTTATACTTCGGAGATCCATTATCTAACATTCACTCCGAACAATAGGGGCTTCAAGGCAAAGCCTGAGCCGACGGCCATTTGTAGTATGAAGCAAAACTAAGTTCTAAATCTACATTTCTAAACCGTTAAAGTTTTCCATTGCAACCTTCCGATGATACTATACATGGAAAAAAGAGAATCCAGGCGAGAAAGCATATTAAACTGGAAAGACCTTCATGCTACGGCAAGAATAGGCTCCCAGTTTATAAGATTACCTGTACTGAACATATCTATAGGAGGCCTGGGGGTCCTGGTTACAGAAGGGTTTTCCCTGTTTCAAGAGGGAGAGGAAATCTTTATAGAAACACTAGAAAAGCAAGGAAATGTAATCGCTACATCCATAAAGGGCAGAATAGCATATTTAGGACCCGGCGTTCCATCTAGAGCAGGTATTGATTTCTCTCCTACAGATACTCCCATAGAAGCATATTCTGAATTACAGGCTGATAATAATGGCAGAATAATTATGAATAAGGATGAAATCTTCCATATATTCAAAGAGATAAAGAGATGGTCAAGAGGGTGTGGTGATATGCTTATGATTCACAAGCAAAAGGCCATACCTGCCGAATTTTTCTATCTGAGACCACAGAAAAATAACATGGTCTTAAGAATAGTAAGGATCTCGGAAGTACGACTGCCCTTTCAACCACAGCCAGGAGCTATTTATCCTTTCTATCTCTTCAAAGGAATAGATGTCCTATTATTCTATGTAGAGATCCTTGATATGGTAAAAAATATAGTGGAGGTGAGCTGGCCTACTGAAATCAAGTATGTAAGCCGTCGTAGTGTTCTAAGATACTTTGTAACTGGCCAAGAACCTATAACAGCGCAGCTTATCCACCCAATAAACTCCCAGGAGGTGAGATTGTTTGTGTGGGATATAAGCGTAGAAGGCATGGGCACCGAGGTCTTAGATGAAGAAACCCCCTTTATACAGGGTATGTGTCTACCTAGTATCAAATTAGAATTACCATCTGGGCCAGTAGAAATAAAAGGTACTATAAGGTCTGTACGAAAAGATACTGTTTTACAAAAAACACAATTAGGCATAGAATTTAAAGAGGGCCAATATGACTATCAGGATAAGATAATCAGCTTTATTCTGGAAAGAAATCTACCATCAGAGATGGTTTTAAAAGATACTGATCAAATCCTATAATAAGACTTATACCACTTAACAAAAGATAGTATTCCTGTCTCTAATGGGGTCTCAGGACGAAAGCCAACTGCCATTTCTAAATCATTTGCATCAGCACAGGTAGCAATAACATCACCTGGCTGCAATGGAAGCATATTTTTTTTAGCCTTTTTACCCAATGCCCTCTCAAGGACATCTATAAAGTATAACAGATCTACTGGATGAGAACCACCTATGTTATATATCCTGTATGGGGCATAGCTGGATCCAGTATCAGGCTGGGCTCTATCCCACTTGGGATCTGACTCAGGTCTCATATGCATCACCCTAACTAAGCCTTCAACAACATCATCTATGTAGGTAAAATCACGCCTCATCTTGCCATAATTGTACAAATCTATGGAAGAACCCTCAAGTATTGCCTTTGTAAACTTAAAAAGGGCCATATCAGGTCTTCCCCATGGTCCGTATACTGTGAAAAACCTTAAGCCCGTACATGGTAGAGAATACAGGCTGGAGTAGGTATGAGCCATTAACTCATTTGCCTTCTTTGTAGCCCCATATAGAGAGACTGGATGATCCACATTATCATGCACAGAAAAAGGCATCTTGGTGTTTGCGCCATACACAGAAGACGATGATGCAAATACCAGATGGTCTACACTCGTTTGTCTACACCCTTCAAGTATATTTATAAAACCAACCAGATTGGAATCTATATAAGCATACGGGTTCTCTATACTATACCTCACACCTGCCTGAGCAGCCAGATGAACTATTACATCATATTTATCACCTTTAAATACCTCTAAGATATTATCCCTATCTATTAAGTCTATCTTACAAAAGTCAAATCCTGAAAATTCCTTTAAGATAGCAAGTCTATCCTGCTTTAACTTGGGATCATAATAGGGATTAAGATTATCTATACCAAAAACATCTATTCCATCTTTTAATAGTCTTGCCCCAAGATGAAAACCAATAAAACCTGCCACACCTGTTACTAAAACCTTCATACAAACCTCCATGACCTAGGGGTCATCCGCCAAAGGCGGAAAAGATGAATAGTTATCAGCTTTCAGCCATAAATTCAAATAAGAATTGAAGCAATGTAGGGCCCGTTCCCCTGAACGGGCCAATAAGGGTATCGACCCCTATAGCTGAAAGCTGATAGCTATTTTCATATAAACGCGCATGAGCGATCCACGCTCACAACGAAGTATGAAAATGCCCTTCCTCGGGATGGGTTCCTCTCTCGCTTGCCTGCATCGCTCTTTGATACATCCTTTAGG
>JAGGYK010000209.1 GCA_021162585.1 Deltaproteobacteria bacterium | reverse complement strand
TGGCTTCATTTGCTTTGTTACCTCCACAAACGCACCTTTGGTGATAGACTGGTAGCTATCCTTTGCCTATGTCGGACTTTAACCGACAAGAAATTGCCAGCTTTGCCTGGCGCACTCATATAAACCCGCATGTCTGCAAGGCAGACACAAACAAGGATGAAAATGAATGTATCACAAAGGCCGATGAGGGCAAAAGGCCCCTACAGCTGAAAGCTGAAAGCTTTTTTCATATAAAATATTTTGAGGGTCAGGAAATCGCAAGGAAAAGAGATATTTACCATGGCAGTCTCTAAAAAAATCTTTATTTGCTATTGACTTTAGGTAAATTATTTTTAATCTTTAGATTAGCATCTATGTAATCTCTTCAAAGAAGAACCATTAAAATTCTAAAGGAGGTTTTTATGCAAAAGAGGTTATTTATATTCCTTGGGGTAGTATGTCTTACACTGGTTTTTTGGGGCTATGGCTATGCTGCAGCTCCAGAACTTGAGGGTTATCTAAACGTCAATACAGCAACTGTAACCGAGTTTCAGATGCTGCCTGGCATAGGAGAAGCCACAGCACAGAATATCGTGACTTTCCGTGAGGCAAATGGGCCTTTTGCATCTATCGATGACCTTATGAAGGTAAAGGGTATCGGAGAGAAGAAAATTGAGGCAATGAGGCCATATCTAAGGCTGGAGGGAGAGACCACACTACGCATAAAGGAATAGCTTGCACCCAGGGGGCAGGGTTCACCTGCCACCTGGGTTGATATCAAAAGGGTAGCATTAGATTATGCTCTAGATTTAGAGATGCGTTTTAGTTCTTCAAACAGGTGTTTTTCCTCAGGAGATAGAGATTTAGGAGTTGCAATCTTTATCTCCACATAAAGATTATCCTTATTTGTAAGGCCTCGACCTTTTAATCTTAAACGCTGGCCTGATGAAACTCCTGGGGGTATCTTAAGTTTTACAGGGCCATCTAAGGTCTGTACTTTGGATGTTGTACCAAGGGCTGCATCCCAGGGGGCTATAGAAAGCTCAGTAATAATATTTGATCCTTCCAGTCTATATCTTGGATGAGGGGCTATCTTTATATTAAGGTACAGATCCCCAGAGCTACCAGGGCCTATATTACCCTGACCTGCAAGTCTTATTTTCATACCATCATGAGCCCCAGCAGGAATCTTTATATTAAGTCGTTTTGTCTCCCCTCTCGGATCCTGAAGGATTACCTCTTTTGTTGTCCCTGCATGGGCTTCTTCCAAGGATATAGTGAGCTTAGTCTCCAGGTTGCTGCCCTTTTGAGAAGTAGTCCTGTACGAGGGTTGTTTTCTGTATGAGGATTGCTTGCCCATGCCCAGATCCCCAAACAATGTCTCGAAGAAGTCGGAGAATGTTTCGCCATGACTTCCGCCTGAACCAAAATCGAACGTAAATGTCCTGCCACCACCTCTTTTGCCACGTGTCCCAAAGGGGAAGCCTCCAAATATATGCTCAAAACCTGGGGGTGGCCTAAATTCTTGACCTTCCTGCCAGTTGCTCCCAAGTGCATCATAACGTTTGCGTTTCTGGGGATCTTTAAGAACCTCATAGGCCTCTCCGATCTCCTTAAAACGCTGCTCTGCCCCTGGGTTGCCTTTATTTGTATCCGGATGATATTTTCTTGCAAGCTTTCTATAAGCCTTTTTTATATCCTCCTGGGTTACATTCCTATCTACCCCAAGGATCTTGTAGTAATCCTTATATTCCATTTTGGTCACCTTTTTGTGTTATATACCATTAAATTACTTAGGGGTACACCACCTTGAAATCAATAGATGTACAGCGAAGATGTTAATTTATTATGGTACAACTGAACCTGACTTCACTTCTTTGATCCAGGAGTATAGCTCAATGCAGGATGCAATTATCACCTATCCATTATGTATCGCAGGGCCTGTCTTCAATTGGGGCCATAATAGTAGATGGGATATTATATAATTCTTTGGTAAGTATATCTGCATGTTTTATGGCTGCAAGTGCTTCTTCACAATAAGATTGTGCCTTAAGCCTACTCTTCTCCAAGATATCAGGGCTTAGATGGGAGGTGACCAATTGTTGTCTTTCCTTATGGTCTGATATCAGATTTAGCCTTGTCATTATGGTTGGTTGCTCTTTAAAGAGATAGATCAAAGGTAGGGTTGTTTTCCCTTCTGCAATGTCATTGAATGCATCTTTGTTGTCTTCTTTATTAGGATACAGATTTATGATGTCATCTACTATTTGAAATGCCATGCCTATACATCTACCATAGGTGGTAAGGGCATCAAGCTGGGGCTGCGGTGGGTTGACCAGGATACCAGGTGCACTGGAACAGAATTCAAACAGGGAAGCAGTCTTCATGTATATGATATCTAGATATACATCCATATTGTTATAAAAGGCATTAGTATGCTCCAGCTCTTTAAGTTCACCCTCGGCCATTTTTTTTATGGTCTTTGCCATGTGAGTGGCAAGATGTATATCTCCAAGCTTAAGTGTCAACTCCAGTGCCGATGCAACTATAAAGTCTCCAGAGAGCAAAGCGGGCTTATCTCCGAAGACCTTGTTTGCTGTAAGTCTGGAGCGTCTCATCCTTGTCCCGTCCACTATGTCATCATGGAGGAGACTGGCATTATGTAAGAGTTCCACTGTATATGCAAGCGGCATGATATCCTCTGTAGAGACTCCTATAGAATTAGCAACGAGTATTACCAGCATTGGCCGTAGGCGTTTACCCCCTGAGTCTAATATATAGCACCCCACCTCACTGCTTAGGGTAGAAGAGCTGTATGTGATTTTCTTTAGTCCTTCTTCAAATTCTGGATTCATATAATGGTGTATAGCAGACCATGGACTCAATATCAATTGAAACATATGTTGACATATACCCTGTCCATAGTAGTTTATATGAAAATAGCTATCAGCTTTCAGCGGTCAGCATGCAGCTGTAGGGGCCTTTTGCCCTCATCGGCCCGCTTAAGGGAAACGGGCCCTACATTGTGATACGTTCATTTTCATACTTCGTTGTGAGCGTGGATCGCTCATACGCGTTTATGTGAAAATAGGGGTCAGGGATCAGGGGACGGGGGTCAGTTTGAGACGGGGGAGACAGCGGACTGGGATGTTGTTTTGTTTTCATCCTTCAGTGTCTCCGACAGGGCATGGGGGCTATATGAAAATAGGCACAAAGCTTTGTAGGGGCCGATGCCCTCATCGGCCCGCTTAAGGGAACGGGCCCTACATTGTGATACGTTCATTTTCATACTTGGTTGTGAGCGCGAAGCGCTCATACGCGTTTATATGAAAAACAACTGGAAAAAGTATTATAAGGATAGATTGCTTGAGCCCCAAGATGCATTAAGCCCTATACGTAGGGGTTCGCGTGTCTTTATAGGTTCTGGTTGCGGTGAACCTCAACTACTAGTGCAGACACTTATGAATATGGCCCTAAATCTGGCTGATACTGAAATCATGCATTTTCTTACAACAGGTAAAGCTCCATATACCCAGGAACGCTTTACCAGCATCTTTAGACATAACGCCTTCTTTGTAGGCCCTAGCACCAGGGAGGCGATCTGGGAAGGCCGTGCAGATTACACCCCTATCTTCCTTTCAGAGGTCCCACTGCTCTTTAAGACAGGAAGAATTCACATAGATACTGCATTAATATCAGTGACCCCTCCTGATAAATATGGATATGTAAGCCTTGGTGTATCAGTAGATGTAACAAAGACTGCTGCAGAAAATGCTGACTATGTGGTGGCAGAGGTAAACACTAATATGCCAAAAACCCTGGGTGATAGTTTTCTGCATATATCTCAGATCAATGCTTTTGTGGAAAGTAGCAATCCCATCGGCGAATTTCATGTTGAAGACCCTGGAGAAGTAGCTAAACAGATAGGGAAATACATAGCTGATCTTATCGAGGACGCATCCACTATTCAGGTAGGATATGGATCTATTCCTAATGCAGTAATATATCATCTTAAAGAAAAGAAAGACCTGGGTATTCATACAGAAACATTTACTGATGGGCTAATAGATCTAATAAAAGATGGTGTGATTACTTGCAGAAAAAAGAATCTCCATCCTGGCAAGATTATAGCAAGTTTTTGTATGGGCTCAAACAAGCTTTATAAATTTATAGATGAAAATCCTATGTTTGAATTTCATCCTGCTCATTATGTAAATGATCCTTTTGTTATTGCAAAAAATAACAATATGGTATCCATAAATGCAGCCCTTAGTGTAGACCTTACTGGTCAGGTATGTTCAGACTCCCTAGGATACCTCTTCTATAGTGGAATCGGGGGACAGGTTGACTTTGTTAGGGGAGCAGCAAGATCTAAAGGGGGGAAATCCATAATAGCTCTACCATCAACAACTAATGATGGGAAAAGATCCAGGATAGTCCCCTATCTGGAAGAAGGTAGCGGGGCAGTACTAACCAGAGGGGATGTCCATTATGTGGTTACAGAATATGGTATTGCTTATCTTCATGGCAAGTCTATAAGGGAAAGGGCCATGGCCCTCATAAATATAGCACATCCATCCTTTAGGAGTACTCTTCTGGAGGCAGCTAAGCTTAAGGGTTATGTCTACAAGAATCAAATTATTCCAGCAGGTGCCATATATCCAGAGAAACATGAAACATACTGGACAGATGGCAAAGACAGACAGATATTTTTCAGACCTGCTAAACCCACTGATGAAAAAAGGGTCCAGGATCTTATCTACTCTCTGCCAGACAATGATCTATATAAGAGATTCTTTCGAACTATCAAATCCTTCCCCCATGAGATGGCACAATCTGTGGTAGCTATAGATTATGAAAACAGAATGGCTATCCTCGGGATAGTCGGGAAAGAAGGCCCTGAAAGTAGGGAGGAGATTATAGCCCTGGGTCAATATGTGAGGGATAAATCCACTAACATAGCAGATGTAGCTCTAACCGTACATAAAGACTTCCAGGGATGCGGTATTGGCACCTTCTTATTATGGTATCTGATCCAGGTTGCAAGAGAACATGGTGTTGCCGGATTTTCTGCTGAGGTCTTAAAAGAAAATGACGCTATAATGAAGATATCCAAGAACTGTGGGTATCCCCTTAAGGCTACATGGGCCTATGGTGGTGTATATAAACTATTAGTGCGCTTTGAGAATGAAGAATAGGTTGCAAGAAGTGAAAAGCAAGGAAAGCCTTTTTTCAATGATCGAAAACGGGGCCTTAATCCTTACAGTAAATAAACGTCTGGCCCGGCACATCCAAGATATCTATGGCTGCCTGATAAAAAATATGGACACTGACAGAGATATAATGTTAGAGTTATATTTACCATGCATACCTGCATGGAGGGAGTGGAAGTTAATCCATAACTAAAGGTGAAGATCTAAAATGAAAGACAACAAGTTATACATCGTTATGGTAGGGCTTCCAGCTAGAGGGAAGTCTACTATTTCAATCAAGATCCAGGAGACCTTTAGAAAAAATCATATACCAACCATGATATTCAATAACGGTAATCTAAGGAGAAAACATAGACCTACCAAAGAGACATATCATGCCGGGTTTTATGATCCTGAAAACAAACCTGCTGTAGAGTTAAGGAAGAAATTTGCCCTGATAAACATCAACAGGGCAAAAAAATATCTGAGGTCTAAGGGGCAAATTGCTATACTTGACGCCACCAATGTAAGCCGCAAAAGACGAGAACTGATAGAAGAACACCTAAACGACCACCCTGTTTTATTTATTGAATGTATTAATAATGACAAAGAGATATTGGACTTAAGCATTACCCAAAAGACCAAGATGCCTGAATTTAACCACCTTGACCAGGACAGTGCGATAAAAAATTTTTTAGAAAGGATTAGATATTATGAGATGATCTATACCCCACTATGGGATGAAAAAAACTTTATCAAGATAGATTCCTTGAACAATAAGCTGCTTAAAGAAAGGGTGTCTGATCACATCTCTTATTACTCCAGAATAAGAGATTTTTTGGTAACCGATATAGTAAAAAATCTCTTCTTGATTCGTCACACAGAGACCTATTTCAATCTAGAAGATCGCATCGGTGGTGACCCAGAGCTTACCCAAATGGGGAAGATGCAGGCCATTGCCCTAGCCCGATTCTTTAAGAATAAAAAGTTATCTTTTATCTTCACCTCTCAGACAAAGAGGACTGTTCAAACAGCCGAACCCATAAAAAAACTTCAGCAGGATTGTACTATAGTACCACTTAAGGAGTTTAATGAGATCGATGGTGGTATATGTGACTCTATGACCTACCAGGAAATAAGGGAGAGAATGCCAGAGATCTATCTTGCACGTAAAGCAGATAAATACAATTATATATACCCTCAGGGCGAGGGATATGTCACCATGAAGGGAAGGGTTGAGAAAGGCATTAAAAAGGCCCTTTATCTAAATAGAAATTCAGATAACATCATGATTGTCGGCCATCGCGGGCTCAATAGGATGATCCTGGCGCATTTTCTGTATAGGCGCAATGAGGACGTGCCTTATATCTACATCCCTCAGGACAAATTTTATCACATCACAGCCACTCAGGACAGAAAACTCTTCCAATTAAAAAAGTACGAGTAAGATAAGCATTAACCCTTTGTAAAATCTCAGTCTATCAATACAGGTAAAGCAGGCCAGCTCTATGACTGCAAGACCAAAAAGCAATAACCAACAGCTTGCTTAAGACTGCCCAGTCTCTATGGCCTTTAGCATGCCACGGGCCATATCAAGGCATGGATTTATCATAAGGGCCTTCTTGAAACAATTTTTTGCCATATCAGGATTGTTTAACTCTAGATAGACCCTGCCCATGTTAAAATGTATGTTCTCATCATCAGGGGCAATCTTGGCTGCCTTTTGATATTGGAGGAGGGCATCTTTATATCTGTCTTGCTTTCTATACAGGATTCCAAGACTGTTATATACATTTATCGTATCAGGATTTATCTTGAGTATCTCATTAAATATATTCTCAGCATTCTCATGCATCTCTCTTTCCATATATATCTCTCCAGCCTTCTGGAGATAGACTTCTGCCTGTTTTTTATCATCCATCTTGAGAAATACCGCTGCCATTGCTGTATAGGCCTTGGCAAACATTTGATTTATCTGAGTTGCCCTTCTGAATGCAGCAAGGGCTTCATCATATTCTCCCTTGGCTGTCTTTATGTATCCTATATTATAGTATACCTCTGCCGACTCGAATATGCCTAAAATCTTCTTGTACTCCCTTAAGGCATCCTCAAGACGATCCTCTTGCATGTATTGATCACCCCTGGCCATATAGGCTTTAGCCTGCTTTGTTGATGGATCCATCTCAAATTCCAGTATATAATTAATCTTGTCCTCTAGCTTTTCAATAGTGACAGGATCTATTAATATTGCGCTTACCCCTGCTTCCCCTGCCTTTATCACATCTAATTTTGTTATCTGAGATGCCCTTAATATAACCGGGGTGTCAGAAAACTCTGTATCTCTTCTTATAAGTTTAAGAAATGAGATCCCGCTCATCTCCGGCATATCCCATTGAGATATAACAATATCAGACTTGACCTTATTAAGGATCTCCCATGCATTAGGACCATCTGTAGCTTCTTCTATATTCTTGAATTCCAAGATATTAAGCATATCTCTGATACCTTTTCGATATATGTAATCAGGTCCAACAATCAATATCTTTATATCTATAGGTATTGCCATTTCATTCTCCTTGCCTGCTGACCTTTCTGATAAATGCATCTAAACCTATATCGTCAAGTTTTACCTTTTTTCTTACCTCCTGTTCCAGATCCACTATATACCTTTTGCTCTTAGCCAGAATTTCAAAAGGCAAATCAAAAAAGAAGAACCTTTTATCCTTTATCCTTATGGAACCCTGCAATTGATCTTTAGGTATAAGTAGAGTAACGTCGTTTGATACAGCCTCTAACACACTTGAAAGTACCTGATTTATATTAGGCTTGAGCCTTATATGATGAGGTGCTTGTATCTTGGTATCTTTTCCTATCAAGCCAGTTATTACCCCCCAGACCAAGACAACCCATGGATATTTATGACTAAATACCCTGCGTCGGGTAGCTATATACCACATAGATCTATCCTGACTGAGTGCAGCAATGGATAATGGCCATTTACCTGCAGGGGGCCACGAAACAATTGGCAATTCCCCATCCTCTAATGGGACTAGCCATTTTCTCAATGACATGGCATCAATATATGATAAATCTGAAAGGCCCTTATACTTGCATTCAGACCAATTCCACACATGGATCATTTCTTTCATCACATCTGCTGTAGGTCCAAATGAGGAAAAGAGAAAAAATAAACTGGTTCTTATCTTCTCTATTTGCTCTATTTCCATATTTTCTTCATACCTGTCTAAAATATGCATATATGGAAGCAGGAAAGGATTTATATTGACTATATGTGCCAACGATGCTGGATAATCACCTAGCATTATATATTTAACCACTTCTCTATCCAGAAAATATTTAAATGGATTCCACTCTACTGCAGGTAACATCCTGGGGTCTTTTATAATACTAGGGGTCTCACCTATCCAGACGCTTGCCTCACTTACTTCATCCGTATTTATTACAGGATGTTTGCCTGCCAGTATAATACCAACTCTCATTATTTCGTATACCAAGAGTGGGGCCAGTGGCGGCTCTTGTAAATGAAATACGACAACAAGCCCTTGAGCCATCATAAACGCCCTGATAGCCCTAAACTTCTCTTCAATTTCTTTATAAGGAGCCCCTTTTCTGGGGATAGCTATAATATAAAATGCACAGGTATAAGGACTGGCCAGATAAGGCCTTGGGATGGCAATAAGTGTTTCTAACAATACCCTGTCAGGAAGACGGAGCAAAGGGGAGACCGGTGGTTTTGAAATGTACTTTTTCAGGGTTACATGTTCACTTTCTGAACACATAGGATGACCATAGACTCCAAACGATGGCTCATCTAGCGCTACTAGCGGGGGTACTAGAGATATAAGATCCCTTACGGTTAGGGGTAGGAATGGCAGGGAATGTCTTGCCCTTTGGATATTTTTATGGACAAGTCTTTTTATCTCATACACTTTTTATTTATCGACCACCATAGATTGTCTCTTTAACTTCCTAGGCCTCAAATTTTGCCCTTATCCCGCTTGTAGCATGCAACAAACGCCATGCACTTATTTCAAACATACAGAAGGTGCAAAACTTGACTTCTTTTATTTATCCACCATATTTAATACAAATTATGATACTTAACTAGATTAACTTGAAGAGGAGAGCGGCAATGAAAGACCTGGATCTTACAATTAGTGGGGCTACAAAGAAGATCGCTACCTGGGTTTATGATGTAAAATTTGAGGACATCCCTGAAAGGATTATATACAAGGCCAAGACTCAGATCATGAATATTATAGCTGCTATCTTTGCAGGCTATCAAACCAATCCAGGAAAGGTAGTTCTACAGACTGTATCTGAGTGGGGAGGAAAACAAGAATGTACTATTATACCTACAGGTAAAAAGACAACTCTACGTAGTGCAGTTTATGCCAACTCATCGCTGAGCATGACACTGGACTATGATGATTATATATATCCAGTTCACACAGGACATTCATCTGCCATCGTTAGCCTTGCCCTCACAGAAAAGTTGAATTTGAGTGGGAAAGATCTTCTCCTGGCACAAATAATTGCCACCGAGGTAGAAGGCAGGACAGGGGCTTCTGTTATTATGGGGGCTCAAAATGGCCAGATGTGCTCCTTTGTCCATATTATAGGATCTGCCTGTGCAGCAAGTAAACTCATGGGATTGGATGAAGAAAAGATTGAAAATGCCATTGGAATAGGTATGTTTCAGCCAAACTATGGTCTTCTTGCTGGTTTCATGGGATCGGATGCAAAGATTTTGACTGCAGCTATACCAGCAACAACTGGAATCGAAGCCGCAGGGCTCGCAGCCAATGGTTTAACAGGAACCAGAAATATTTTAGAAGACAATAAAGGCTTCTGTAAATATTTCTCTTTTGCCCCTCTTATGAGCATGTATACTGGCTTTGGAAAGACTTGGTTAACAGATACAATCTGTTATAAGCCCTACCCTGGCTGTGCTTATATTGACACCCTTGTGGATTGCATCCTGATGCTCTCAAAAGAACATGACATTAATCCAGACATGGTTCATAGGATCAATATCTACGCTAACATCCTTACCTACATAATGGATAGATATTCAAAACCGTTTATAAAAGGCCCAGAGAGCAACCCAGTAACTCTGAACTTTTCTGTTCCATACAATGCTGCTGTAGCTCTTATAGACAAAGAACTTACCCCCAGACAATTCATGAATGAGAGGATAAAAGACAGGCAAATCTGGGATCTGGCATCTAAGGTAAGGCTTTATCTCAATCTCCCCATGTCACTAAAAATCCTATCAATGCCACCAATAAGCACCAAGGCTATCCTTAAAGAGGCCGGCATATTAAAAATACTCCCACTTCTTGGCCAACACCTCGACCTGAACAATATACCAGAGACTATCAAATCATTCTTTAGATTGAAATCTTATACAAACTTAAAAGGCCCTAAATGGAGAAGGCCAAAAATACAAAGAGGTCCCTTTGATTTAGGGAAAATAGATCTTTCTGATTATAAGATGCCTATAGGGGCCATAGTTGAAATAATAATGAAAGATGGATCAAATCTCGTGAAATCCGAGGAAAAACCTCTGGGAAGCTCTGGCTATTCTAAAGAAGAAAATAGAAAAATGGTTGAAGAAAAATTTAAAAGGGAGGTTGGGAACAGACTGGGAAAAGACAGTACCCGCAGAGCTATTGAGATAATCTCTAAAATTGAGGAATCTGACTCAGAGAGGATTGGGGAATTAATCAAACTGCTCTGTTCCTGATCAGAATTTATATTGTATGCCTATACCAAGGTACTTAGAGTCCAGATCTATCTTGTTGTCGATACCATAAAATACAGCCCCTGTATCGTCATAGCCTTGGGAAGCAGGGTCATTACCGTACCAGGATTGGGTTTGGTCTCCATCGGTCCTGATGCGAGTAAGTTCACTGTAGAAAAATATACTCCATCCCTTCCTTAAAATAAGACTCATATCCACGGATAGCAGCACTCCATTGCCATTACAATCACCCTCGGATTTCTTGTAACGGAGCAGGTGGTAATCCTCATCTTCTGCCCTAACATGGCCCAGGTATATTATATCACCATCAAACGTGAGCATATCCCTTAGGGTTATTTTTCCTGAGACACCCAAATACCAGATGCTATAATCTACCTTATACTTACAGACAAGACCAGGAGTAACTCCCGAATATCTCTCTTCCCATGGCCCATAACCTACCTGAATAGTGTCATATGCATCATATTCAAATCCTTGATTCCGATATCCCCATCTGATACCAATGGAAGATGACTCAAAAGAAAGCGGCGAGACCCATGCACCTAAACAAAAAATATCTCCTTTGTTATCCACCTTTGACTCAGAATATATATCCACTCCAGGATGAATAGGCTCTTCCATCCAGTCTGAGTCTTCCATATACTCAATATTATTTCTCTCAG
The DNA here is from genome assembly GCA_021162585.1 of Deltaproteobacteria bacterium. Classification (GTDB taxonomy): domain Bacteria; phylum Desulfobacterota; class Desulfomonilia; order UBA1062; family UBA1062; genus JAGGYK01. Next base: position 16,285 of record JAGGYK010000209.1, on the reverse strand, counting down.
GCCCTTTAAAATAGGCCAATTCTATGCCAAACCTATCCTTATAATCTAGATAATACCTTATCCCAGCCATATAAATATCTATAGGCCACTTTAACTCACTTTTACCCCCGGGGAAATTGATCTCATATGTGGTATCTCCCCACATATATCCTGCTTCAAGACCTATTTTGTTATAGAAATTATCTGCTGCTAGACAAGGCTCGAAAATCATTAAGGACAGAACAAAAAAACAGCACACTCTAACTACATGCATAAAAATATCCTTAAAATGGCAAAAAAGAATAATAACTGGAGGCGGCAACCGGATTTGAACCGGTGAATAACGGTTTTGCAGACCGTCGCCTTACCACTTGGCTATGCCGCCCTGATTTTGTTTTTATACAAAGACTAAAAACTAAAAGTCAAGGTTTAATGACATGTTATCAACGTTCAGTTATCAGCATTCAGCAGCAACATATTGTTTTTCTTTACCTTACTGATAGCTGAATGCATGTACTGGTTCTGGGAGAACTTCTATCAATAATATAAACCCTGTCTTATCTTTTCTGCCTGTGAATACACATAGGCCCTGAAGTCCTGGCCTGAACGTAAAATCTTCTTCATGTCAGACCGCCTTGTCCATCTGCTATGGAGCCAAAACCATTGATCAGGATACATCTTCACCACAGATTCCACCCATGACTGCATATAATCACTAAGCTTCTGGATGGACTCTCTTCCTTTACCAAAAGCCCTGGTATCTATAATATCCCCAAAACAGATCCTGTAGTAGTTAGCCTGCTTTATTGCATATACAGATACAATGATAGCATCTCCCTTCAAGGCAAGAAAAGCTGGTGCAGGATTTGTGGGTGCAGGCATACCAAAATATTCACATAAAATCTTGTCCCCACGCCTCCCTCTCTGATCCACTACCATGCCAATGTTCCTACCTTTCTTAAGCTCTCTAATCAGCATCAAGGCCTTACCTTTAGGGGGTAAGATAGTTGCACCTGACCTAGACCTGATATTGTCTATAATAGACTCCAGCTTTGGATCATTTCTTATATCTGCCATAACACAAAACTCTATGCTCAAAAGCCTTGAGATATGGGTCAATATCTCCCAATTACCGATGTGACCTGTAATAAGCATTACCCCCCTTTTTGAAGCAAGGGCTGCTTCCAGTTTTTCTCTGCCTTCTATAGATATCCTCTTTTTTATCTCCTTGGTAGTCATATATGCAAATTTAATAGCATCAACAGCAATATCACCATGGTTCATAAAGACCTTTATCGTATATGTCTTACGATATGAGTCCTCTAAGGCATTTTTCATCTGTAAATCCGCTATCCTCCTATGGAGAGGATCTACTGCCCATGCAAGGCCTCCCAACATTCTACCAATAATAATAGCAGACCTATATGGCAATATCCTTATTACCCAAATCAGACCCAACACAATAAAGTATCTTATATTTCTTAATATCGTTTTAATAGCTTGCTCCTATGTCATAAATCTTTTAGGGATTTAATCCGCCTTAGACGGATCAATGTCTTTTAATATCCATCGCACTGCATCCATTAAATCTTTAGCTATGTATTCAGTGATTATTGAGTAAGAGTTGCCTTTACCTATAATAATCCCTTTGCCCCCTACCCTATGGATGGTCTCTACATCAATCGATTTATCTCCAACCATATAACATTTACCCAAATCAAGACCAAAATCTCTGGCTGCCTTATATAACATACCAGGGGATGGTTTACGACACTCGCATTCACGGCTATAGGCCTCCACTACTCCTTCTGGATGATGTGGACAGTAATATACACCATCTATGGTGGCACCCTGTCTGGCTAGTGTAGATAAAAGTCTGTCATGGATTTGTGCTAATCTTTCCTCATCAAGATATCCCCTTGCAATCCCTGACTGATTGGAGACAATAATTACAGGTATTACTTTATTATTTAATTGTTTAATAGCCCCTGGCACACCTGGTAAAATCTCTACTTCACCAGGGTCTCTCAAGTATACCTTATCTTTTATGACAGTGTCATCTCTATCGAGAAATACGCCTATCTTTGACAAGGCAGGCCACCTCCCCTAAAATCTTGTCCATATCTGGCACAACCATCTTTCCTTTAAGTGCATACCACTTGTTATCCAATAACCTCCTATCAAGCCTTACCATATCTTTTTCAGTGGTCACAATCAGATCCCTATGGCTTGCTGCATCTTTTATCCGCCTTATATCCTTTGGTGTATACCAGTGATGGTCTTTAAACCTTAAAGGCTTTACCTTTGCACCAAATGCCTCTACCATCTCAAAAAAGAAATCCGGCCTTGCTATACCACAAAATGCAAGCACATCTTTACCTCGAAGGTAAAATGGGGTCAGCCTCGCACCATCTGTTCCTATAAGGGCCTCTGGTACAAAAGAGGCGTTTGTTTCTTGGGAACTTTCAGACTTTGTGTATATAACAATGTCTGCTCGACCAAGCGACGATATAGGCTCTCTCAAATGTCCTAAAGGGAGAATATCCTCTTTATCTAAACTTCTACTTACAAGTACTATATCCATATCCCTGTATATACGTCTGTGTTGAAACCCATCATCCAATATAACTATATCTGAACCAAGTGTCCTTTTTGCATACGTAGCGCCATCTATCCTATCGCATGCCTTTATTACAGGTACATTAGTGGTCTTTGCCATAAGCAAGGCCTCATCCCCAACATCTTTTGGGCTGTCATCTCCTTGAACCCTTATGGTATGGCGCATCCTGCCCTTATATCCCCTGGTTACTATTGCTACATTGTAACCCCTTTTATGTAACTCTTCGGCCAAGGAGATGACAAAGGGGGTCTTGCCTGTCCCGCCAACCTCGATATTACCTATACTTATTACTACAGGCACTACCATATACGCCTTTAATATCCCTGTGCTATAAAGATAATTCCTGATAGATACTACTAAGGCATATAATACAGAAAGGCATTTAAAAAGAAATTTAGGCATTCTCAAATTGTAGGGAATAAAGTCTCGCATAATAACCTTGTCTGGCCAGAAGCTCACTATGAGTACCTTGCTCTACTATCTCGCCTTTATTCAATACAATGATCCGATCAGCACCCACTATTGTAGATAGCCTGTGTGCAATTACAAGTGTGGTCCTACCGGCTATAAGCCTGTCGAGGGCCGCCTGAACCTCTCGTTCTGATTCTGTATCCAAGGAGGAAGTTGCCTCATCCAATATAAGTATGGGTGCATCCCTCATGATAGCCCTGGCAATACATATCCTCTGACGTTGTCCACCTGAGAGCTTTATTCCACCTTCTCCTATTACAGTATCATAACCATCAGGCAGATCCATAATAAAATCATGAGCATTTGCTGCCTTAGCTACCTCTATGATCCGATCCATATCTTGACTATTAGAACCATAAGCAATATTGGCCTTTACACTATCATTAAAGAGTATCATCTCCTGGGTAACCAGGGCTATATTTGCCCTCAGAGATGAGATAGTGACATCTCTTATATCTTTATCATCCACAAGGACCTTTCCAGAGGTTACATCAAATAATCTGGGCAACAGATTAACCAGGGTTGTCTTTCCAGCACCAGATTCTCCAACAATAGCGATTTTGTCTCCAGAGACTACACGAAAATTTATACCCCTTAGGGCATAAGCCCTCTTAGTTGTATCTTCTTTGCTATTATAACTGAACCAAACATCTTCGTACTTTACATCACCCTTTACCCTCCCCAGTTCTATAGCACTAGGGCTGTCTTCTATATCCGGTTTTGTATCTAGGATATCAAAAACCCTCTTTGCTGCGGCTATACCTTCTTGAACAACTATGTTTAACTCATTAAACTTTCTAATAGGGGCATATAGCATAAAGAGTGCTGTCATAAAGGAAAAGAAATTGCCAGGCGTGGATTCGCCTTTTATTACGCCCATCCCCCCATACCACAGGATAAAGGCAATACTGATACCTGCTATAAACTCCATCAGAGGAGTTGAGACAGCCCTTATGGTAAGTCTTCTCATCCAATTACGATAGAATCTTTTGTTTTCTTCTGAAAAGCGAGCTCCTTCATAGTCTTCCATATTATATGCCTTTACTATCCGTATACCAGATAAGGCCTCATCCAATATGGTCATCACATTACCCATTACCCACATGCTCTTTGTAGAATAGTGTTTAAGACGATGCCCAAACTTCACTATAGGATAGACAACTGCAGGAAATACGACCATTGCTACTAAGGCAAGCTGCCAGTCACGGTAAAACACTACAAATATAAGACCCGCCATGGTAAATGATTCTCTTATAAGACCAGTAATAGCACTGGTAACAGATGCTTGCACCATATTTATATCATTTGTAATCCTGGATATGAGAACACCTGTTGGTGTACGTATAAAAAAGGCCAAGGATAATTTTTGTATATGAAAATACAATTGATCCCTTATATCCCTGACTATGCTCTGGCCCACATCAGCCATGAGATAGTATCTGCCATAGTCGCAAAGGCCTTTGATCAAAAAGATTGCGACAACTGCTATTGGTATAAGATAAAGCATGGAGATATCCTTTGCAATGAATATATCATCCATGGCAGGCTTTACTAAGAATGCGAGTAGACCCGTTGCCCCTGATACTATTATCATCAAAATGGTTGCAATGACCAATCTTATCCAATATGGTCTAAGGTAGGCTATAAGCCTTTTGTATATCTGGATATCTTTGCCTACATTCAAACCACGTCTCTTATCCATTTAGCTACCTCTTGGGATGCCCTACTCTCTCCCATGGATGTCCGCAGACTCTCAAAGGCATTTCTTGTGCTTATGTATAATGTCTCATCCTCTATATACCTTCTTAGAGCTGAAGCCAACCTCTCTTTAGTGAGTTCTTTTTGGATCAACTCTGGTACAATAGGAGAGCCTGATACAATGTTGGGCATACCTATATTTTTTATACCAATAAAAGACCTTGCCAAATAATAATTAACAATGGATGTCTTATAGCATATAACCTCTGGCACACCCAGCAGGACCATCTCAAATGACGCTGTCCCTGATTTTACCATGGCCAGGTCTACATCTGGAATAGTTTGAGAAAGTATTATATCTTTGTCTGTAATTTTCTCAAACAGCCTTGCAGACAGCCCTTTGGCCATCGGAAGATACCACCTAAGCCAGGGAAATTCTTTGCTCAAGATATCTTTTGCCCCTTGAAGGATAGGCAACATACTTGATACCTCATGATACCTGCTGCCAGGTAAAATAGCGATCCTCTCTGGTGGCCATTTGACATTTATTAAATCCCTGTCCTCCTCCAGAAAGGGGTGGCCTACATATCTGGCATTTACCCCATAAGATTTGAAGAACTGCTCTTCAAAAGGAAATATTACAGCAAGGCCATCAGTTATCCGGGATAAACTCCTTGCCCTATAACGTCGCCATGCCCACGCCTGTGGTGCTATATAATACAATACCTTTACGCCTCTGGCCTTAGCAAACCTTGCCATCCTCATATTAAAATCTGGCAAATCAACCGGGATAAATATATCGGGTCTTCTATCTCTAATTAACCTTTTTATACCGAAAAAGACCCTAAGTATACGATGTAACCTTGGGAGTACATCTGTAAATCCCACAACAGAGAGATCATCTATAGAATAGATACATTCCATACCACAAGAGCTCATCTCTGGCCCACCCATCCCAAAGATTTCTACATAAGGAAGGCTCTCTTTTAAGGCCTTTATTACTTTAGAGGCATGTTTATCTGCACTGGCCTCTCCTGCTACCATGAGAACCTTTGCCATATTGTTATCTTTCTGGGACTATCATGTTTTCTTTGATGAGATTTGCTACCTTTATAGAGCTAAGCCCTGCAATACCATCCACAACAGGTCTCTTATTAAACCTTACTGCATCAACAAATGCCCTGACTTCTGCCTCAAGGGCATCTGTGTCAGAAATCTTGACATTTTCATGCACAATTTGCTTATCATCAGAGAGCTTATATATATCCACCGCCTTTTTTGCATAGTCTATAGATATATAGCTATCTGGCTGAAATATCCTTATCTTACGCATAGTATCTACTGAGACCCTGCTTGCAGTGATATTTGCAATACAGCCTGATTCAAACCTGAGCCTCGCATTGGCTATATCAATCTGCTCTGTGAGCACTGGTACGCCTACTGCCTCTATTGAGACGATCTTTGAACCCACCAGGGATAATATAATGTCTATATCATGGATCATAAGGTCCAGGATTACATCTACATCTGCACTTCTTTTCTTAAATGGACTTATCCTGTGAGCCTCTATAAACATAGGCCTCTTTATACTACCAAATAGTGCGAGTATGGCGGGATTAAAACGCTCCAAGTGCCCTATCTGTAACAGGCCCCTGCCTGCCTCAGCAGCAGAAATAACATCGTATGCCTCGTCCAAGCTCGTTGTCATGGGTTTTTCTAACAGTACTGCAACTCCCTTCTCTAAAAAGGGGATAGCAATCTCCCCATGAAGGGTGGTAGGTACTGCAATACTTACAGCATCTACAGCATCTAATATCTCCCTGTAATCAGTATATGGCAGGCAGCCTACCTCTCGGGCTATCTTTAAGCAGCGTTTTTTATTTATATCCACTACCCCGATTAAGTCCGCATCAGGCAAGGCTGCATACTTTTTTGCATGGAATTCCCCTAGGTAGCCTACCCCAACAACAGCGACCTTTAATCTCTTCACCTGGCAATACCTCGAGATGAACCCCTTACAAAGTCAATCAAACCTGATACCTCTTCCACACCGGAAAATTCTTTCTCTAACATGAGAAGAGCATCCTTTAACAGCATCCCTTGTCTGAATAAGATCTTGTATGACTTAGAGATTGTCCTTATTGTCTCAGGACTGAAACCATTCCTTTTAAGCCCTATAGTGTTTATACCAAAAAGCCTTGCACGATCGCCTGACGCCCTTACATAGGGTATGATATCTAGATTTACCATAGAGCCACCACCAATTATTGAATATGAACCAATCCTTGTAAATTGATGTACAGCAGATAGTCCTCCTATAATGACATGATCCCCCACATGTACATGGCCTGCAAGGGTGGCAACATTACCCATAACAACATGGTCACCCATTCTGCAATCGTGGGCAACATGACAGTACGCCATTAGCAAGTTATTATTCCCTATAACAGTAGCACCACCACCGTGCCCGGTCCCTCTGTTTATGGTAACGAATTCTCTTATAGTATTATTATCTCCCATGACAAGCCTGGTATGCTCACCTTTATACTTCAGGTCCTGGGGTGGAGTTCCTATACTGGCATAACCAGTTATTCGACACGAATTCCCGATCGTTGTGGGGCCTTCAATCATACAATAAGGGCCTATGTATGTCTCAGGGCCTATTTCAACATTATCACCGATTATACAATAAGGACCTATCTCAACATCTGTATCAATCGAGGCATTCTGGGATACTTTGGCTGTAGGATCAATCCTTTTCAAGGTTCTCAAGCCTCCTTTCTATAGCCTTGATCCGCTTTAGTAAATCAGGAAGCTTCTTATAGATATTTTGGGCCCTAAGCCAGAGTTTATGATCTATAGCTGGAAGGCCTGATACAATCTTTCCTGGGGGCAGATCACTTGCTATACCAGCCCTGGCACCTGCAATACAACCATCCCCTATGGTAATATGACCTGCCACCCCAACTTGACCTGCCAGGATCACGGACTTGCCTATATGCGCGCTTCCAGCTATCCCTGTCTGCGCCACAATAATTGTATGGTCTCCTATGGTGACATTATGACCTATCTGAACAAGGTTATCCATCTTTACATCAGAGCCTATGTACGTTGTAGTAAGTGCAGCCCTGTCTATAGTACAATTGCTCCCGATCTCCACATCATCACAGATAATCACCTTACCTCTTTGAGGGACTTTGAAGTGTCTCCCTCCATCCCAGACAAACCCAAATCCATCAGAGCCAATAACCACACCAGAGTGTATGATACAGTCTTTCCCTATCTCGCACCCATCATAGACCACTACATTGGGATAGAGGATAGTATTATCACCTATGGCTGCTTCTTCTCCTACAAAACATCCTGGATATATAATGCAATTGGGACCTATCTTGGCTCCTGCCCCTATATATGCATGAGGATATATTGCAACGCTTGTATCTACCTTTGATGTAGTATGAACATAAGCATCTTTAGATATGCCAGGGGTATGCCTTTTTGCTGGACAAAGCATATCAACCACCCTTGCAAAGGCAAGGTAGACATTATCAACTATGATCTGGGGTATATCTATCTTAAGTTCTTGTTTTACTATAATTGCCCCGGCTTTTGTATGTAAGGCCTTATCCCTGTACTTGGGATTAGATAAAAAAGTGATATCAGAACTTGTAGCCTCCTCTATGGTGGAAATTCCTTTTATGTCTATGTCCTTACCTATAAAAGACGCACTTAAGAGTCTTGTTATCTCTGATATATACATGGACCTATTTATTTAGATCCTTCTTTTGTCTTTGATTTGTATAGCTCATCATATATCTTTAAGATCTCATCTGTAATGTCTATCCTATCAGACGCATATACAGCACCTACCTGTCTTATATTCAGGATAAGATCTATATTATGCTCTTTGCCATAATTATCTATAATCTCATCAAGGTCACCTCTAACAGGTCTTAGAAGTAAATCATATTTCTCCTTAAGCTCTTCCTGGGCATCCTTGACAAATCTGTTAAACTCTTTGACATTCTTTTGATACTCCATCTGTTTCTCATCCTTGGCCTCCTGGCTCATGGTAAGAGATTTTGCAGACATCTCCTCCCCCATCTTTCTAAGAGCCTCCTCTTTTTCTTCTATCTGGATCTGTTTTTCTCCCCTGAACTTCTCCAACTTGCTAATAGCATCCTTACCAGCCAGACTCTCGTTTAAAATTCTTGGTGCATCTATATAAACAATCTTTAGCTCCTGAGCACTAGCCAGACCCGCAAAAGAAAATATTATAAAAACACCAATAAATACCTTTATACATCGTCTCATCAACTCCCTCCTCGGAATTTTAATGCCGTATTCTACAACCTATTAAAACTATATTCAACTATATACATTCATTATCTTCCTTGCCAGCTCAAACAAGGAATGATGCGGTGGTGGAATATTGAAATAATGCAAAGGGATAAAATCATTTTTGAAAGTTTTGATCCTTTTAAAACCCACGATTTTTCACCCAAGCAGATGAACTCAGCAAATCAATCTCTTAAAAGAAGGTACCTATGGAAAAATCCCAGCCACCACTGGATTCATAATCTTCCGGGTTAATCACCTTGCCATATTCCAATCTTAATGGCCCCATAGGGGTTACCCAACGAAAACCACCCCCATAGGACTTCTTTAAGTAAGTGAGATCCATGCTTCTATTATAGGCATTACCTGCATCAAAGAATATAAGGCCTGAAAGCCCTGGGACGCCCCCTATGGGAAAGGTTATTTCTGTATTGAATATGGCCATACGTCTACCTCCTATAACATTTCCCACATCATCCCTGGGACCTACCTCCCCATATTTAAACCCACGGATTGTGTTCATGCCACCAAGGTTAAATCTTTCATGTATAGGCACTTCATCGCCCTTAGAACCGTTTATCGTACCCCACCTCGCCTTTAACATTAAGGCCACCTTGTCTTTGTATATGGGGAAAAATTTAGCAGCCTTGGCTGTGGTCCTGGTAAAGTGGTAATCTCCTCCTAGACCTGCATATTCTATAGATATGCTCGCATTAGAACCACGGGTCGGCCTATAGTAGTCATTAGTGGTGTCCCTGTATATTGTATTTATTATACTGCTGGTTACACCACCATCCTTTACATCCTCACTCAGGAGGTACTCATAGCTTGGATCAATATCATCCAACTTGAGGACTTCATCATAAGAATATGAAATATAATGCCTTACCTCCTCAAATAACGGATAGCTCACGCTGATACTACCCCCCCTTGAAGATTTCGTATAATAAAGTAACTCGCGTTCCTGATTGTATAACTTTACACCTAAAGAAATAGGGTAGTCAAAAAGCCACGGTTCTACAAACTCTATAGTATAGCTTTTCTTTTTTTTACCATATTCCGTATTAACTCTTGCCTTAAGTCCAAGCCCCATAAGATTGTTTTCGCTCACATCTAAAGTGCCCATAAGTTTATCCGTACTGGAGTATGCCAAGCCAAAGGACAATGCCCCTGTAGGCTTTTCCTCTGCTTTTATAACAAGATCAATCTTACCAGCTTTACCAGGTACAGGCTCTATATCCGCTTGCGAGAAATATCCAAGTCGATTCAGCTTGTCCCTGCTACGCTTGATAGCAGTAGATGAAAAAAGATCTGTCTCCTGTAGCTTTAATTCCCGTCTGATGACCTTGTCCCGAGTCTTTGTATTACCCTTGATATAAATCTTGTCTATGTAGACAGGGCTGCCTTTCTTGATATCAAGTCTTAGGTCTACAGTTGTATCCTTTACCTTGGTAATAGGGCGTAGCTGAGCATAGGCATAACCTTCATCCATATAGATATCACGAACACGTTCAAGGCCGAGATGGATCTCGCTTTTGCTCATCACATCCCCATATGAGAGACCAAAGGTCTCTATGAATTCCTCTTTGGATCTTATAAGATCCCCTGTTATATCCACGCTCCCAAGATGATATAATGAACCTTCTTCTATAGGTATGGTAATGTATATACCGTCATCCTCCTTTATATCCACCTGAGGTCTACCCACCTTGACATCAAGATAACCTTGATCTCCATAATACTGTTCTATCCTCAGAAGATCCATATCAACACCCACATCAATATAGGAGCCTGCATGCGAAAACAGACCTAACGGCCATCTTGTCTTTGTCTTCATTATCTTTCTCAATTTTCTTGACGATACATGCTCATTGCCATCAAATGACACCTTTTTTATAAATAACCTCTTGTTCTCCTTTACATCAAAGGTAAGGATAATGCCTCCCTCAGTCTCACGTTTCGATGAAGCGACCTCTACATTATAGTAACCTTTTTCTCTATAGAGATCCTTTATCCGATCAATGCTTGTCTTCAACACCCTTGTGTTAAGGATATCAAAACGCTTCAATCCTACCGTTTCAAGTATTTTTTTATCATCTATCTTTTTGTTTCCCTTTACTTCTACCTCCATTATTACAGGGTATTCTTTCACATTAAATATCAATGTGCCATCCTCAAAAGATGCACCGCAGCTTTCAAAATAACCCATGGAATATATACTTTCTATATCGTGTCTTATAATAGCTTTATGTAAGATATCGCCTTTTGCAGAGGAGAGTCTGAAGAGTATTGCATCAGCTGATATGCGCTTAGTGCCTTTTATCACTATATCATGTACAATACATACACCTCTCAATCTTAAATACCCATCAACTGCATCTCTAATACTAGCAGCACTATAAGATATACCGGAACCATCCATAACATTAAATATTGACCCCTCCTTCTTGTATGTAAGCACAATGGGTGCAACCTCATTAACCTCAATACATGGCACATCTGATAACACATCCCTTAGGTCAGTATCTGTAACTGAAATCTCCAGATCAGCTGCCAGCACGACTATAGATATTGATAATAAACACAGAAGTAAAAAAACAGATCTACGTAGCACAGGGCTCAAGATGTCCTCCCTTTAATACCATTACTCTGTCCATAATCTTTGCAAGATCCGGATTATGAGTAACAACAACCATTGTAACACCAATAGACCTTTTTAACTCAGAAAGGAGGACTATCATCTTTTTCCCTGTTTCAGGGTCAAGATCCCCTGTAGGCTCATCTGCTAATAACACCTCAGGAGACATCATGAGTGCCCTTGCAAGGGCAACCCTTTGTTGTTCACCCCCAGACAGCTCACCTGGCCTGTGTGCTATACGATCTTTCAGGCCTACCCTTTCCAATAAAAACGCAGCCTTTTGTCTTAAGTCCTCGTCTTTCTTAGAGGATATCATGGCAGGCATCATAACATTTTCAAGCGCACTAAACTCTGACAACAGAAAGTGAAACTGGAAGACAAAGCCTATAGTTATATTCCTGAATATGGCAAGTTCATTATCTCTTATGCAAGTTATGTCCTGACCAGCATAGCAGATACTCCCGCTCTGCGGTCTGTCTAATCCACCAAGGAGATTGAGTAGTGTACTTTTACCTGTACCTGATGGGCCTGTTATTGCAACGCCCTCCCCTTTAAATACATCTAAGTCTATACCATTAAGCACTTCTATTACATCAGCACCCCTGATAAAGGACTTATACAGACCCCTTACACTGATAATGTAGTCATCCTTCATAGCGTATTACCTCTACAGGATCCTGTCTTGCTGCCTGCCTGGCAGGGTATATTGTTGCAAGAAAGGATAGACTTAGAGACGCAAGTACTATAAAAAATACATCCAGAAATTCTACCTTTGTAGGCAGGCCTGTTATATAATAAATATCCTTGGGCATGACCTCTATATGGAGGATAGCCTCTATTACAGATACCACCGGATTGAGGTTGTAGGCCAAAAAAAGACCAAGTATCAAGCCCAGAAGTGCCCCGCTTATTCCTATAAATAATCCATGGAGCATAAATATCCTCAATATCTGTTTGGATGTAGCGCCCATAGATTTTAGTATAGCTATGTCCTTCCTCTTTTCCACTACCATCATGATTAGCGTACTTATAATATTGAATGCTGCCACAAGAATGATGAACGTCAGGATAATAAACATAGCTGTCTTCTCTAGCCTTAGTGCAGTAAACAGAGATCTGTTCATATCCTTCCATGTCTTTGCCCAATAGCCGGGACCCAGGGCATTGGTAAGTCTTTTAGCAACAGGGACAGCCCTATAGATATCTTTTATCTTAATCTCAACACCTGATGGGCTATCTTGCATGCACAACCTCTTTGCTGCATTTAATGATATGTACACCATGTTGGAATCATACTCATACATACCGGTAGAAAACAGACCCTTAACAACAAAGGCCATAGACTTTGGTATCATCCCCAATGGCGTCATGGTACCACTCGGGGATATGATATTTATATTATCGCCTACATATATACCTATCTCCCCTGCCAGTTCAGAGCCCACAAGCACTCCAGAATCTCCCAAGTCCTTAAATGAACCATCTATGATAATATCCTTAATGCGAACTACACTGGGTGCACTCAAAGGATCTATCCCCCTTATTACGACCCCACGCACCCCACCCGGGGCAGAGATCATCCCTTGAGACAGTATAAATGGTGTTGCTCCGATTACTTCAGGATCACTTACCACATCTGCTATAACCTTATCAGGGTCAGCCACTCCTCCCATATAATGAGAGACAATAATATGAGACTGAGTCCCTAAGATCTTGGTCTTGATATCGTCCTGGAAACCATTCATCACGGCAAGGACTACTATCAAGGCCATCACCCCTATCCCAATCCCAAATACAGCAAGTCCTGAGGTAAAACTGATAAACTTAAGGCTCTTTTTGGCCTTCAGATATCTCCTGGCAATAAATAATTCAAATTTCAGGATACATCTCCTTTGCGAAGAACAGGAAAGAGTATTACATCCCTTATAGACGGACTATCTGTAAGCAACATTACTAATCTATCTATACCAATACCTTCACCTGCAGTAGGTGGCATACCGTATTCCAAGGCCCTTATAAAGTCTTCATCTATCTCAGGGGGGGCATCTTTTTGTTTCATCTGCTCAAGAAAGCGCCTTCTTTGATCAACAGGGTCATTCAACTCACTAAAGGCATTTGCAATCTCGTTGCCTGCTATGTAGAGTTCAAAACGGTCTGCAATAGATGGGTCTTCATCACTTTTCCTGGATAGAGGCGATACCTCTGTAGGATATGCTGTAATAAATACCGGACCTGTAAGTTTAGACTCTGTGGTCTCATCAAATATCAGCATCTCAATCCCGCCAAGGGACTCATCACCACTCAATTCTATGCCTCTTTTTTTGCAAAAATCTATTGCACCGGCCTTATCATCCAACACCTTCTCTGGCACACCTCCTATCTCCACTATAGCGTCCCTAAAGGTGTTTCTCTTCCATGGAGGCCTTAGATTTATCTTGGTGCCTTGATACACAATAGCATCCTCCCCCAGGATATCTCTTGTTATAGAGAATATCATATCCTCAGTAAAGGTCATTAGATCAGAAAAGTCTGCATAGGCCATGTAGAACTCCATCATTGTAAACTCTGGATTATGTTTGGTAGATATACCCTCATTCCTGAAATTCCTGTTTAGCTCATAGACCTTCTCAAAACCTCCAACTATCAGCCTCTTCAGGTATAGTTCAGGTGCAATCCTTAAGTAAAGGTCCATATCAAGTGTATTATGATGCGTGATAAAAGGTCTTGCTGTAGCCCCTCCTGGTATGGGATGCATCATGGGTGTTTCTATCTCTATAAAACCTTTTGCATCCATGTATGAACGTAGGCCCTGTATAATCCTGCTCCTTATAAGAAATGTCTCCTTCACCTTAGGGGATACAATCAAATCAACATATCTCTGACGGTATCTGGTCTCTATATCCCTTAGGCCATGCCACTTTTCAGGAAGAGGTCTGAGTGACTTTGTAAGTAATTCAAAGCCATTTACATACAGCGTAAGTTCCCCGGTACGGGTCTTTATTGGACTACCCCAAAGCCCTATAATATCACCTATATCTAACCTTTTAAATACCTCGTATGGATGATCGCATATTTTGGCCTTTTCAAAGAACGCCTGAAGCCTACCTGTAAAATCCTGAAAATGTATAAAAGATGCCTTCCCAAACTTGCGTATTGCCATAATACGGCCTGCCATATAATGAGTAGTGGATACCTTGGAAAGATCTTCGCTATCCCTTTCTTTATACAGACCTATAAACTCAGATATGTCTGTATCCTTTCTATACCTATTAGGGAAATGGGCTACCCCTAGATCTTTTTTTAGCATATCGAATTTTTCTATACGCTGCCTTATAAGACGATTAGTATCATCCAAGCTATACCCCCCAATCTTTGAAGATTAATGGCCTTATATAGAAGATTTCACTACTCGAGTCAACAAAGGTAATCACATCTCTGGATATCCCTTACCCTTATCCTGCATATTTTCTTAAAACTAAGCCATTACAGAAAGTAATCTGCATACAATATTATGATGAACTCGTAAAAAGTCAAACTCGGTGAATCGGCCATTCCTGCCTGCTGCAGGCAGGTCGACCAAAGGGAGAAATCTTGTGAATTCAACATGTTGTATTGGAAAGATTTCTCGTTCCTGCCTGCCGGCAGGCAGGTCACTCGAAATGACAAGTTAAAAAGACCTTTTACGAATTCATCATATTATAATTGGCCAAAATTTCCATGTTTGTGATATATAATAGCTTAAAGGAGGGATTTATTATGGAACTCTCTAGAGATGAAAGGTTATTTTTGCTTAAGCTTGCAAGAAGG
The DNA here is from genome assembly GCA_021162585.1 of Deltaproteobacteria bacterium. Lineage (GTDB taxonomy): Bacteria > Desulfobacterota > Desulfomonilia > UBA1062 > UBA1062 > JAGGYK01. Next base: position 734 of record JAGGYK010000209.1, on the reverse strand, counting down.
ACCATTCAATCTATAATTGAAGGTAAATCTCTAGAAGAAATTGAGGTTGATGAAAGACGTATTTCTCCACTACTGAGGCAAAAGGCCGGGGTATTTGTAACCATACATAAAGATCATGACCTCAGAGGATGTATCGGTTATATATTACCTATACTGCCCCTTTGGCAGGCAGTGATGGAGAATGCCCGCAACTCTGCATTCAGAGATCCAAGGTTTTCTCCTCTGAGCCCTGATGAACTTGAAAAAGTTGAAATCGAGATATCTGTACTTACACCACCAAGACCTATAAGTGATATATCAGAATTTCGTGTGGGCATAGATGGGATTATCTTAAAAAAAGGCCCAAATCAGGCAGTATTTTTGCCTCAGGTCGCACCTGAACAGAAATGGGACAGTAAAACCACACTGCAGCACTTAAGCATGAAGGCAGGCCTGGATCCTGATGGATGGGAAAGTGGGGCTAAGTTTGAAACCTTCCAGGCAATAGTCTTTAGTGAAGCAGATCTTGTTTAGCCATTTCTGTGATTAGTCCAAAGGTCAAACCCTCAGGATAAATATCATATTGGCAAACCCACATTTAAATCTTGAACCTCTAACTTAAATCTTAGTAACACTTTAGCTCTTTGAAAATCTAAGCTGCTTTTTTGAAATAATTCGTTGAGGCGTTTTTGTTTTCGATTGTGCTCTTTGTTGCATTCAGGACCGTTTCTACAGGGTTTTGACCTTGCAATTCT
>JAGGYK010000026.1 GCA_021162585.1 Deltaproteobacteria bacterium | reverse complement strand
TTGTTAAGCATTGGTTCTGAATTTAATTTGAATAGGCACAGCTCGGTCAGTAGTGTACTTGAACGGACAAGAGAGAAGCTGAAAAAGGATCGCAAATTTAGAAAACGTCTTGAAGAGATAGAAAAGATGTTAAATAAAGGTCAAACGAAGACTTGACCCCCCTCTCCCTTTTCTTTGGATACTGTACTATTCAGGTCTTTACTTTTTGCTCCGCCCAGTAGATACCTCAGTACAGTACCTTTGTAGCGGAATGGTTACCTGTTACCAAAGGAGCTGTCTTAAAAGGTCTGTTCTTCAAGGCCTATTCACCGGAGAAGGTGTAGAGAACGCAGATTTTTTATCCCTTATCCAAAGGGCATTCATTGTGGTATAATCCTCTCTATAAGGCATAAGGCAACAGACCTTGTATATTCAATGGATTAAGACTCGCAAATAACTAATGGTCAATGGATAACGGTGGACGGATATGGAGGTGGTCAGACATGAGTGCAAAAGATTTGAATGCACTTTTTAATCCCAGATCCATAGCCCTGGTAGGGGTGCCACGGGGATTAAAGGCAGGAAAGGTTTTTTTACTGGGCCTTATGGATCAGGGCTTTAAAGGCCCTATCTATCCTGTGCATCCAAGTGCATCTGAAATTGATGGTCTTAAGACATATCCCCGGCTTATAGATGTTCCAGATCCAGTAGATATGGCAATTATCATGTCGCCTCGGGAGACAGTGATGGATGTCTTAGAAGAATGTGCGGTAAAAGAGGTGAAGGCCGTTATCTTATACACATCTGGGTTCTCAGAATTAGGGGATGAAAAGGGCAGGAAAGAAGAAGAACGTATGAGGGAGATAGCTCGCAGAGGCGGGTTTCGCATAATAGGCCCTAACTGCATGGGGATATATTCTCCGGCCTCACAGCTTGCGCCATTTCCGGAAATGCCTCGCGTGCCGGGAAGTGTAGGGTTTTTGAGCCAGAGCGGGTCTTTAGTCCATCTTTTTACCAATATGTGCACTTCCAAAAAGCTCTATTTTCGCCATATAGTAAGCTATGGTAACAGCTGTGATGTGGATTTCCCAGAGCTGCTTGAGTGGATGAGAGATGATGATAATGTCCGCATTATATGTGCGTACTTAGAAGGGGTGAGAGAGGGGAAAAGCTTAGTAAAAGCGCTCAAAATGATTGCTGGCAGGAAGCCTTTGATTATGTGGAAGGTTGGTGAGACCGATGCTGGCAGGAGGGCAGCTACCTCTCATACAGGTTCTTTGGCAGGCAAGCCTCATCTCTGGAAAATGCTTTTTCGTCAATATGGGATCATAGAGGTCAGCGATATAGAAGAACTGCTGGATATAGTAATGGCCTTTTATCATCTACTCTTAAAAGGCCAGGGTAGGGTTGTAATCGTATCAGGGCCTGGAGGCCCGGCTGTGTCTGCGGCCGATGCAGCAGAGCGTAGTGGCCTTAGCATGGCTTCCTTAGGAGAACAGACTGTTAAAAGACTCAGAGGCATCCTCCCAACTACAGGAGTTAGCCTTAAAAATCCCATTGATGTGGGTATGGCTGCATCCTTTGACTTGAGGCACTATCTTGATACCTTGGATGCCCTTGTTCAGGACGGGGGCGTGGATGCGATCGTGATATTAGGAGGTGGGGCCACCAATGAGCTGACAGAGCAGTATGTAGAAGGGCTGGTACGTATCAAAAAGGCATCAGATAAGGCCATTATTGCAGTTGCCTATCCCGGCTTTATCACACAGGAAGAGTTGTTGGCGCCTTTATATGAGAGCGGCATACCGGTATATCCCACACCTAAGAGGGCATTTAGGGCATATGCAAAGATGATGCGGTTTTATCAGTTTCAAAAGGCCCGAGGCATTGCAGATTAGTGGACTGAGGTGGATTAATGGGTGCCATGCTCTATATAGTAATAACGATTTTCATCGGTGTATTCACAGGGATAGTGACTGGATTAACAGGTGCATCAGGCGTGACAGTAGTGGTTCCCCTGGTTAATCTGTTACTCAAATTTTCAGTTCACGAGTCCATAGGGACAAGCTTAATGGTGGATGTGATAGCGTCTTTAGCAATAGCTCACACCTATCATAAGTATGGCAATACCGACATAAAATCCGGGATATGGATTGCTGTAGGGTCTGTCCTGGGAGCACAGTTTAGCGCCTTTTGTGTCACAGGTATATCAGGCGCAGGCTTAGGCGTTACCTTCGGCATCTTTACAGTAGTGATGGGGGCAATAGTATGGAAGAGGGGATTACATAGAGAATCTATGGCAGAGCAATCTAAAGGTAAGATAAAGATAAATACATACTTGCAAAGAGTAATGATCTCGCTGATTTTTGGTTTTGGTGTGGGGATTATGACAGGGTTTTTTGGTGCAGGTGGTGGTGTCATGATATTCCTTATTTTATTTTTTGTACTCAAGCTTCCCCTTCGTATGGCGATTGGAACATCTACGCTCATAATGACCATAACAGCATGTTCGGGCGCTATAGGGTACACCTTTCATGGGAATATAAATTTAATGGCTGGTTTGATTATCGGGTGCGGTGCAGTATTTGGGGGCGTTACTAGTGCCAAATTTGTTCATCGGATTGATGAACAAATTTTGGCTAAGGTGATTGGTATAATATTTATTTTTCTTGGGATACTTATGATTTGTCCAGGTCTAATATAAACCCGCATGGCCTTTTCGGCCACAACCAAGGATGAAATAGCCGTATGATAATGGAAATTTAGTTCATATATCTCTCTAGCCCAAGTTTACCCCTTAACAGGCAAAAAAGGGTAAAAAGCACCTAATTTTTACACCTAAACCCGCATAAAACCAGCATTTCTTTTCCAGAAATCTGATGTATCGTAATGACAACCTAAAAATGACCCACCGTGATCATTGAAGGACCGTAGCATAAATTATCGCTGGGAGACAATGCGATCAATCCTCTCGACGCATAACAGGGTCACGAGCAGGCTAAAGTCTAAGGAAGGAAAGACAATCTACGTGAGAAAATGTATAGAAGCCGAGCCACAACATAAGCTCATTTATGACGCATTAAACCTGGACTATATCCCATGTAAACCAAAAAAATGTAGAATTTGAAAATTTGTAGTTACCATTACAGATTTTGAGCGATATAAGTCCTTGAATATATTACGCTTTATTTTTTAAGGGGTCAACTTGGGATAGGATAGAGTACAGACGGCACTATAACAGTCTGTTCTCCCTGAAGAGCAGGACTCCTTCGTCCTCTGCTTTCTTGAGCATAGCATCGGTAAACCCCTTTTTGCTGAACAGACAGAAAAATTCCTTCCGCGCCTTACTGCCCCACTTCACTTTCCCGGCTTTCTGTTTCAGTCTTTCATAGATATCAATACCCACTTTCTTCTCACTCCATTTCACCTCACCTAAAAGGATAGAATCAAGCTCTTTATTTATGGCAACAATATCGATTTTTTCATTCCTGTCCTACCATCTTCCGATGGCCATAAAGGGGAAAAAGCTCTCCGTATAGGCTGCGAGCCATCTGCACTTTTTTTTATTGCTCCAATACTTCTAATATCGGAAATGTGTTGGCTTGCTCCTAATTTCTAACTTGTCAGATGCAATTGAATTTTTCTCCAGAGGGTTGTTTGATCAAATCTTAATTATTACGCATCCTTAACTCTCAACTCATTATCCCCGCCAAGGCGGAGACCTCCCAATCACAACCACTCATTCATAACTCATAATTCTTAATTCATTTGGTCTATCCTGTTATTGTAGTGGGTCGATTACTTCTACAAAGGGAAAGCGATGAAAGTCTGTATCGTGCGTGTATATCATGTCAACCCCGTGTTCCTTCATAAGGATGGCCGTATGAGTATCGAAAACGAGGTTGCCTCGAATATGGGGCAGTTCCTTGAAAACATCCTGCACGATTTTAGAATGACGATCTGTTTCAGCCAAAATTTGAAGACCCGGAGAAGCCAATAGGGCTTGGACGAAGCTCCACGCATCGATTATATTCCAGGGATTACGGAATACACGAGGATGAGTAACGACTCGCAAAAACTCATACACGATATCCCAAGTTAGATACCATACAGAGGACTGGCTTCGCCACGTCTCAAGCAGCCTTCGGCAAACATTGTATTCCGGCATACTTTTGTCCGCTGCATAAAGCAGAATATTCGTATCAACTACAAACACTAAGGACGCTCCATGGTCTCATACAACGATTCCCGGTTGGCCAGATCAACAAGCGATCCACCGCTATCGAAGGAGGGAAGAGAGGGCAGGTGGGTGGATATACGTCGGTGCTGCTGGAACAGCTTTCTAATAGCCATTTCAACGAGCTCGGACATGGTTTTCCCTTGCCGTACAGCCTCCTCTTTAAGTTGCTTCATCACAACATCACTGATATTTAGCGTAGTTTTTATTTTCATATGGAAAGCCATACATGAAATATGGCAATATGTCAAACAGAATATTGATGGTTTCGTAAAAAAGTCAAACTTGGTGAATCGGTCATTCCTGCCTGCTGCAGGCAGGTCGAATATTAGGGAGAAATCTTGTAAATTCAGCATGTTGCATTGGAAAGATTTCTCGTTCCTGCCTGCCGGCAGGCAGGTCACTCGAAATGACAAGTTAAAAAGACTTCTTACGACTGCGTCAATATTAATTACAGCCAAATCACCAGACCATCAGTACAAAATGGGGTGCGTGATAGACGGAACCTCCAAGCTGTACCGCGCTAGAGGCACGGATGCGGTGCAGTGGGGCGAAGCAAAGCGGAGTCATAATTCACAACTCTCAATTCACCACTCATAGTGGTCTATTCTGCTATAATAGTCTACCACCTTGGCTAAGGCGCGGATTGCCATGTCAGGAGAGGAATAAGACATAATGCCTTGCCTATCCATGTATTTTACAAGATTATTATCTGTCACCTCATCAGATGCCATAATGTCAATGACTGGTATAATTGGTTTTTTGTATTGCTTTGTTTGCTTTTTTATGAGGTCAAGCAATTTTATCTCTTCTCCAACCATTAGCTGGGCTGATTTTTCAATATCAGCCCTTGGTAAGACAGGGGAATTCAGCCATCTTCTTGCCCTGAAGCTCATATAGCCGAGCCCTAATACTAAAGCGGCATCTATTGATCCATGCTCCATCAAGATACCTATGGAGTCGGTAATATTTGTCACATGATTTGGGGCCACCAGATCAATGGGGTTTTTCCTGCTCCAATAAGATGGCAGGATCTTATCAATCATTGCTACTGCTTTCTTTTCCAATGGGGCAATCACAAGGCCATTGGACACACACATGTCAGTAGCAATAACCCCCCACCCACCACCTAAGGTGACAATCCCCACCTTGTTGCCTGTTGGCCTGGGTTGTGTGAGGAGCATACCGGCTGTGTCTACCATCTCATCCATGGTATCTACCTGTATTATACCAGTTTGACGGCACATAGCCCTGAATACGGTATCATCCCCTGCCATGGCCCCAGTATGGGACATAGCTGCCTCGGCACCTAACAGGGTGGTGCCTCCTTTTAACAGCAAAATTGGTTTTTTCTTTGATATCCTCTTTGCGGCATCGAAAAATCTTTGCCCTTGCCTGACACCTTCTATATAAAGGCAGATAAGCCTGGTCTTCGGATCTTGCTCTAGCAGTTCTAAATAATCCTCTACTTTTAGGTCGGCTTCATTACCAGAGCTGATAAGCCTACTTATACCGATCTCTCGTCTGGTAAATCTATATGAGATAGAGGATCCCAGATTACCGCTCTGGGCAATAACGCCCACATCCCCTGGCTTTATGGACATTGATGCCATTATGGCCTGTATAAACATTGGATATGCACTAAATATACCCATTGTATTTGGGCCAACAAGACGCATGCCCCCTGATTTTGCTATATCTACAATCTCCTTTTCAAGGAGGCCTCCTTCATGGCCTGTCTCTGAGAACCCTGCAGTAATAACAATGCCTACAGGTATCCTCTTTGCTACACACTTTCTTATGGTCTCAGGCACAATCTCTTTCTTTACCACAATAATGGCCAGGTCAATATTGTTCGGGATCTCATCTAGATCCTTATAGACCTTTTGTCCATACCATGATCCCCCATTAGGATTAATAGGATAAATCTTTCCTTTATATTCAGCTTTAATAATATGATGCAGGACATTAAAGCCCCATTTGAATACTTTATTGGATGCACCAATAAAGGCAATTGATCGTGGTTCAAGTAGATGAGTAAAGACTTGTTGCATATGTATAATTCCTCCATGGTTTTGTATTAAAAGGTTTAAAGTATACATAATACTAAACCCTGATGCAACAGGAGAGGCAACTGGAGTGGTCCCATTTTACCCTAAGACGACAGATTTACAGATAAAAATTGCTAAATTTGTTGATAACTTATATTATTATGATATTATTAAACAATCAGTGTCATTAACCTTCAAAATAGAGAAAGGATACTTATAAGATTTTTATTTGCCAATTAATGATACGAGGAGGTGATTTATGATAAGGGAAGAAAGGTTTGTTCTGCATAATATGTGGCTTTTTGATGGTGAGGCCAATCGTCTTCAAGAGGGAAAATCCGTTGTGATCGAAGGTGACAAAATTAGCGCAGTAGAGGATGGAGGGGATGCGTCCCGGTTTCCTGGATACAAAATGGTTGATATGAAAGGACTTACTCTCCTTCCCGGTCTCATTGACAATCATGTCCATATGACAGTTCCCTTTATGATAAAGGTTACGCCTAAGGCATTTCTGGATATAACCAACCAGATAAAAAAGAATTTTCAAGTTTGTATTGATTCAGGAGTTACTACAGTACGAGATGCAGGGGCATTTCCCCGAAAGATGAACTATTTTAAGACCAAGGTGGAAAAGGGAGAGCTTCCAGGTCCCAGGGTCCTTGCTACCAATTCTGCCATAACCACGCCCAAAGGCTGTCCTGATTGGGTACCTTATTTCAATCCTCTGGTTAAGGTACTTGTTGGCGGTCAGTATGCAGAAAGGCCTAGGACCCCCACAGAGGTTAAAAAGGTAGTAAAAGAAATGGTTGATAAAGGAGCGGACTGGGTTAAGGTTTATTGTCAGTCCAAATCCTGGATACTATGCAGGGGGAAGCTGCCGATCTTTGATAGGGAAACTTTCCAGGCACTCATGGATTCCTCGAGAAAATATGGGAAAAAGGTCTGTTGCCACCTTGTCTGGCTGGAGGATCTTGAATATGTCATTTCAATGGGGGTGCACACTACTGAGCATAGCGTGTTAGATTATGAAATCCCTGATAAGGTCATAGAAGAATTTGTGAAAAAGGATATGGCTTTGCACCCAACATTAACCATCCTTGACATAGGGAACTCTAAGTTATGGGAGCAGTTGGATCAACTTGTCCATGAAAGGGGGGAAAGTTTTTTGGAGCCAGAATCTCTACGGCAGGTAAAGGAGTTCTTTGATACATATCTTCGAAAGGATTACCCACCAAGCAAAGAAGAGTGTATGAAAAACTTCTATATGGATATTCCCCTTCATAAGAGGAGCTTTCCTATTGCTGTCAAAAATGCCTTGAAACTTCATAAGGCAGGAGGCCGGGTGGGTGTAGGTACTGATTCCGGTGGTTCTTTGATGTCATTTTTTGGGATACTTTATCCTGAAGAGTTAAAGCGGATGATTGGAGCTGGTTTCAGCAACTATGAGGCATTGAAGGCTGCAACATCTGGAAACGCTAAGATCCTCGATATGGATGACAGGATTGGAAGCATAAAGAAGGGGAAATTGGCTGACCTGATAGCAGTAGAAGGGAATCCGCTGGAGGATATTGAGGTTATTAAGGATGTGAAGATGGTTTTCAAAGGCGGGAGACTTTTAAAAGGGGCTGTATAGTAAGATCTTTCACAAGGATATACCACATGATACCAAGATCCAAATATTTTTATGAATCGTGAAGTAATCATGAGGCTGACCTTCTTTGCCTCTATATTACTCCAAGATTGATGCATTCGTTAAAAGTCAAACTCGGTGCCTCGGTCATTCCTGCCTGCTGCAGGCAGGTCGAATATTAGGGAGAAATCTTGTGAATCCAGCATGTTGCAGTGGAAAGATTTCTCGTTCCTGCCTGCCGGCAGGCAGGTCACTCGAAATGACAAGTTAAAAAAACTTTTTACGAGACCGTCAATAGTATTATGCATAAAAAATAATCTTTTTCATCTTTTCCGCCTTTGGCGGAATTATTCTATCTGGGGATTTTACAATGGACAACGGACTACTCACTACTAACAGGGACATGAGCAATCTTGAAGTAATCGAGAGGCAAAGAAAATTAGGTTTACATATACCTCACGATTTAACAGAAAGGGGACAATAAATGTTCTATTTTCCCTTATAATTTGGTTTGCGCCTTTCCTTAAGGGCTCGTATACCTTCTCTGGCATCCTCACTGGAAAAGATTGGAGCACCGATTTCTATCTCTTTGTTTAGGGCTTGGCTTACCTCCATATTTCTAATCTCTCGTGCACATCGAATAATCCCTTGCACAGCTAAGGGGCCATTGTCAGCAATCTTTTCAGCCAGTCCTAATGCTGCTTTCATTAGTTCTTCCCTTGGCACTACTCTATTGAGGAAGCCCCATTCATAAAGGGTTTTAGCACTAAAATTATCTGCGGTTAATAATATTTCCATTGCCCGGCATGGTGATATCAGTCGGGGTAGAAAGACATTAGCCCCACTCATAGGCATAATCCCGAGGCTTGCCTCCCTCATTTGAAAGATAGCATCATTAGATGCCACTCTTATATCAGTGCCCATCGCCATCTCGAAACCACCAGTGAGGCAATAACCGTGAATGGCAGCAATTATCGGTTTATTGACAAAATTTATTTTTAGCATTGCCTCCCCAACACCCTTCATATCACTGACCAGCCATTTTTCTGCCTCTGTCTCTGGCTTCCTCGTAAGAGTGACTACAGGTATGACTGTTTTTAGGTCCATACCAGAACAAAAGATGTCTGGTAGGGCAGAATATAAAAGAGCAACCCTGATATTACTGTCATTATTAACATCTTCCCATGCCTTATGCATCTCTAAGAGTGTATCAGGGTCAAGTGCATTTCTTTCATTGGGACGGTTAAGCCCTAATTTTGCTATATATCCATCCTTTTCATAAATTAACCCCATAGTGCCCCCCCTTTTTAATGATATAGCTTGTAAAAAGCTTAATTATTTAAATCTAGCTGAGATAGTTTGTCTTTGTCAATTGCCCAGAGAACAATTAGAAGTAACCATTCAGTTACGTTTTAGAGGATAGAGGTAGCCAAAGGCATCTAGCTTGTATTCATTCAACTAGGGAGGATGGTCTTTTGGAAAGAGGAGAGTGAACGCGTCTTTTTGAATTGGAAAATATTTATATCCTTTGTTGCAAATAATCATGCATAGCCATTCTTTCCGTTGGTATGCCAGCTTGTCTCATCTGCATGTTTGACAGGGGCTTGACGGTACTCCTCGATGAGTTTTTTCAGGACCATACTAAATAAACGTCCAGCCGATGAAATATATGCACCATGCTACCTGCCCCTATACCGGTCTGCTCGCAGATACGGCCCAGAGCACGTTCTCTTTCTTGGCTTCAAGTGTCCACATACCAGGGTTTCAGCTCGCATGGTTATAAAGCCGGTTTCTCCCATTCACGGAAAAAGGATGGTCTAAGCGGATCCCACCTGCCTACCAGTCTGTCAAAGGCAGGGTTGGGCAGTGTCTTCTTAAATATCCTGTAGTAGTACAATTCCTCTACTGAAAATAGCCATGGGTTTGATTCTTTCTTGTTGAACTCTGCCAGCTCGGCTTCAGAGACTAGCTTTTCAGCCTGCTCACGCATGATGTATGCCACGCCTGATCCCTGGGCAAAGAACCGTTTTGTCTGATAGATAATGTGATCCGGCAAACAACCCTCAAATGCTTGGCGAAGGATCCACTTTCCTGTTTGGTCCTTGCCGTTAATCTTGTGCTCCAAGGGAATCTTCATACAAAAATCCATTACTTTGGCATCAAGGAATGGTGTACGGTTTTCAATGGAGTTTGCGGCGTTCAATCTGTCCAGCCTCTGCAATGCCGTATTATGTGCAATATTGATGAGCTTATCAACTATGCCGGCGACCTCTTCAGGGTTGGCATATTTCTTAAACTGACCGTCATATCCGGCAAAGAATTCATCTGCCCCTTCTCCGGTAAGGACGCAGTTGGTATGATGTTTGACAAACCTCCCAGCTAAAAAATTGGCTATTGCCCCGTGCACACAGCTTTCCTCATACATCTCCTGATGATGGATGGCCTGAGGCAATATCTCTTCTATCTCCTTTTTGCCGAACATTAATATGTGATGCTTAACACCCAGGTATTTAGTTACGTCCTTGGCCAAAGGCAGGTCCTGGCCATCTTTCATACTTACCGTAAAGCATTCAATGTCCGGGTTTACTTGATAGGCCATGTAAGCAATAAGGCTGCTATCCAGCCCTCCGCTTAAAAGTATCCCTTTAACGGCATTGTCCTTCATCCGTTTGGCTACTGCCTCTTGAAACAACTCATGTGTTACCTCTTTAGCCTGCTCATAATCCTCAAATTCAGGGGTTTGGGCGGCTTCGGGTTTATACCTTTGGAAACCCAATTTTCTGGAATAAACATAGCCAGGCGGAAATTCCTTAACATCATCGGCAATACCTACCAGGCTCTTTGCCTCTGATGCAAAGCATAATCTCCCTTCGCTGTCATGTCCATAATAGAGAGGCTTTATACCCGCCCAGTCCCGGGCCAGTATGATCCGGCCATTATCGGATATAGCGCAGGCAAAATCTCCGTCTATCTTCCCGGCAAAGCCAGTGCCGAACCTGTCATATGAGCTATCAGCTGATTAACAGGTTGTTAGGCTGAAGACCGAAGGCTGAAGTGATCTAACAGCCTTCAGCCTTCAGTCTACTCACCTACTTTCACCCAGGATGCGCCCAACCGTGAACCCCTGAACCTTGAACCTGACAACCTGAGTAGTTACGTTGTATATATCAAACGGATTTTTCAGTGATACCAAATCCTAACCTTGACACATGGATGCAATTACAATAGACAAATGCAGTCTATAACAATATTTATAGGTAATTTTTTAAGGAGACAATGAAACATAATAGGATAGGGGTATTTGATTCAGGTATAGGAGGCCTTACAGTACTTCGGGAACTACTGGCCTTAATCCCAGGTGCGGATATGATATATTTTGGCGATACAGCGCGTGTCCCTTATGGGACAAAGTCTTCAAAGACAGTAATTCACTATACACTGCGCTGTGCTAATTTTCTTGTCTCCAAGGGCATAGATATGCTGATTGTGGCCTGCAATACTGCATCTGCACATGCCATACCCGCTCTTAAGGCTAGGCTTGATATACCCATTATTGGTGTAATAGAGTCAGGTTCCCTGGCAGCTATTGATGCAGGTGGATCTAAGATAGGGGTGATTGGGACTATGTCTACAATCAAAAGTGAGGTGTATGAAAAGACTATTCATGCCCTTAGCCCAGACACAGAGATCATAGCCAGGGCATGTCCTTTGTTTGTCCCTTTGGTAGAAGAGGGCTGGTTTGATGATGAAGTGACAGAGATAGTTGCCAGAAGGTACCTGTCTGACCTTGCCACTTATGGCATAGATACCCTTTTATTAGGTTGTACTCACTATCCTTTATTAAAGGGTGTGATCTCTAAGATTATGGGAGGTAATGTTAAGATCGTAGATTCTGCCAAGGCTACAGCTTCTATGGTGGCAGAGATGATATGTCCGCCTTTGGCGGAAGGGCCTGAACGCGAGGCAAATAGAGCCAGAGAAATTATATTTTACCTATCAGACCTTACGCAAAGGTTTATAGATACAGGACAGCTCTTTCTTGGTCATGAGATGACACATATATACGAGGTAGATCTTGAAATATAATAGATTTCGAAACTTGATAAAAGATAGGGTATTATTGATGGACGGTGCTATGGGCACGGCCTTAATGAATAAGGGGCTTAAACCAGGCGACTCTCCTGAAAGGATGCTCCTTGATGCATTTGAAGCAGTTGTTGATGTCCATGCCTCATATGTAAAGGCAGGCGCTGACATTGTTGAAAGCAATACATTCGGTGCTAACCGGATAAAACTTTCAGAGTATGGACTTGCTGGTAAGGTTAAAGAAATAAACAAAAGAGGGATTGAGGCTGTAAAGGCTGCAGGGGGTGTAGAGTTTGTTGCTGGTAGCCTTGGGCCTACAGGTCGTTTTATAGAGCCTGTAGGGGACTTAAGCTTTGACGAGGCAGTATCCATATTTGAAGAACAAGTCTCTTATATGATAGATGCCGGTGCAGACCTTATCTGTATCGAGACCATGAGTGACATCAAAGAGATAAAGGCAGCCATCATTGCAATAAGAAAGTTTTCTAATATCCCCATAATGGCACAGATGACCTTTGAAGCAAGTGGCAGAACAACCCTTGGGACCTCAGCCGAGGCAGCTGCGATAACATTATCTGCTCTAAGTTGCGATCTTATAGGAATAAATTGTTCTCTTGGGGGAGACGGGATCTTGCCTATTATGGAAAGGATGCGCTCTGTCACTGATAAACCTTTTATTGTAGAGCCAAACGCAGGGATTCCCCGCGTGGAACAGGTGAAGGATGGGCTACCCATATACCCTGATACCCCGGAGAAGATGGCATCTATGGTAGATAAATTCATGGATCTAGGGGTTAGGGTTATGGGTTCATGCTGTGGTTCAACCCCTTACCACACAATGGCATTAAGAAAGGCAATAGATGCATGTAATCAAGGCTTGAAAAATTTCAATATCAATGCCTCTTATCTTTCATCAAGGACCAATTATGTTGCCCTTGGGCCGGATGAGCCAGTTAGAATTGTTGGTGAGCGTATAAATCCTACAGGAAGAAAGGCCATTGCAAAAGAGATAGAACAGGGAAACTTTGGTATAGTAAGGGATGATGCACTTTCTCAAATAGAAGCAGGTGCTGATATACTTGATGTAAATATGGGTCTGCCATCAATTGATGAGGTATTGTCCATGGAGATGGCACTCTTTGCTGTAACGTCAATAGTGGATGTACCTATATCTATTGATTCAGCCAGTCCTGAGGTTATAGAGGCCGGACTAAAGATAACACCTGGAAAGAGCCTGATAAACTCAGTGTCTGGTGACTTGAAGTCCCTAGAAAGTTTGCTTCCCCTTGCCAGGCTCTATGGTGCGGGTATCATTGTCTTGCTCATGGATGAAGATGGTCCGCCAAGTGCGGATGAAGATATATCATCAAGGATAAGGGTACTTGAGAGGATTCTAAAGCATATAGATGAGGCAGGCATACCAAGAAAGGACATCTATATAGATGCTTTAACCATGGCAGTGAGTACAGATGCTAGACTCTCAAGGCAGACACTGGATACCATGCGGGCCATCCGTAGAGATTTCGGCCTTAATCTTACACTTGGAATAAGCAACATCTCATTTGGCCTCCCTATGAGACCTATTTTAAATAGTGCATTTTTTGCAATGGCCATTAATGCTGGTCTGGATCTGGCCATTATCAACCCTATGAGTAAGGTCTTGATGGATACTCTTGCATCTTCAAATGTTTTAACAGGAAGAGATCATAATGCTCAGCATTATATTGAGAGATTTGTCCAAGGGGGTCCTATAGATCTTAAGGCTGGTGACACCTCAAAAACAGATATTGATCCTTTAACCAATGCAGTAATTAAAGGAAATGACCTGGCAGCCCAGTCTCTGGCGCAAAAACTTATGGATGAAGGCTACGATCCTATGGAGGTAAGTAACACCCTGCTCATACCGGCAATGGAAGAGGTGGGCAACCTTTTTGATAAAGGTCTGATCTTCCTCCCTCAAATGCTTTCAAGTGCGAATGCTATGAAAAGGGCATTTGATGTAATAAAGCGCTACATCAAGCCGGAAGACGTTGTTGATCCTATACAGGTTATCCTTGCAACAGTAGAGGGTGATGTACATGATATAGGTAAAAATATTGTAGGTGTTATTTTATCAAATAATGGCTTTGATGTGATAGATCTGGATAAGAGCTGCCCGGCCAGTACCATATTGGATAAGGCCAGGGCTCTGGAAGTAAAATATATTGGCCTTTCTGCCCTTATGACCACGACGCTTCCGTCCATGGAAAAGACTGTACAGATGTTAAAGAATAGTGGGGATTTTGTCGTAATGGTAGGGGGCGCTGTGGTGGCCCAGAGTATAGCAACAAATATGGGTGCGGATATTTACGGTAAGGACGCAATGGATGCCTTAAGGAAGCTAAAACAATGGATAAAAGAATCTCAAGGGTAAGAAACATAGGCTTTGTTGCCCATATAGATGCGGGTAAGACCACTGTTACGGAAAGGGTGCTGTTTTATACTGGAAGGATACATAGGATGGGGGAGGTTCACGATGGCCAGGCAACTATGGACTGGATGCCGCAGGAGCAAAAAAGGGGTATTACTATAACATCTGCTGTTACCACCTGTGAATGGAATAATCATGAGATACACATAATAGATACCCCAGGGCATGTGGATTTTACCATAGAAGTAGAGCGAAGTTTGAGGGTCTTGGATGGTGCGGTAATGATCCTATGTGGTGTAGGTGGGGTAGAGGCCCAGACAGAGACTGTTTGGTATCAGGCCCGAAAATACGGGGTACCAATGATAGCCTTTGTAAACAAGCTTGATAGGGTAGGGGCTGATTTTAACTCTGTTTTAAAACAGATCTCAGAGCGGCTAGAGACAAAGGCTCTACCTGTCCAGATCCCTTATTACAAAGAAGGCATGTTTAGCGGTGTTGTTGACCTCATTGGTTGGCGTATCCTGGTGTGGAATGAAGTTGATCAGGGGCTTACCTATGAAGAAAAACCTGTAACAGAAGATATATATAAGGCTGTATCTGAAATGCGAGAATACATGTTAGAGTCGCTGGCTGATATAGATGATACTATCATGGGAAAATATCTTGCTGAAGAGAACATTGAAGACGAAAATCTTATAAAGGCATGTATTAGAAAAGCTACCATGAACAATACCATAGTACCTGTACTTTGTGGTTCTGCTCTGAGGAACAAAGGCATTCAGCCCTTAATAGATGCTACCCTCGACTATCTTCCATCACCTAACGAGGCCAAACCCATTATTGCCCATAATCCTAAGACAGGAGAGGATATCCAGATAGAAAGCAATCCTAATGGGACGTTATGTGCATATGTATTTAAGGTATATATGGAAGAAGGGAGAAGACTTGTATATTTAAGAATATATTCCGGCACCCTACGCGTCTCCTCTGAGGTTTATAATGCTACAAGGGGAATAACAGAAAGGATAGCAAGGTTATTTAGGATGCATGCTCACCATAAGGAGCGTATAGACAAAGCTGTCCCAGGGGATATAGTGGCCACGGTTGGCCTAAAGGAGGCAGTTACAGGTGATACACTTACAGATAAAGATCATGTTTTCGTTCTGGAACCCATTGAGATTTCAAAGCCTGTTATATCCGTAGCTATTGAGCCAAAGAGTGGAAATACTACTCAAAAACTCCTCCCAACTGTACAAAAGATGGTGGTAGAGGATCCCACACTTAGGGCAACTGAGGATCCAGATACAGGACAGATCATAGTTGCAGGTATGGGGGAACTCCATTTAGAGGTGGCTGTTGACAGGCTCAAAAATACATTTGGTGTGGATATCAATATAGGCAAACCACAAGTATTGTATTGCACGACTGTACAGTCCCTCTCGATGTCAGATATGTCTTTTAGTAAAAAGATTGGCGAAGAAGAGCATCATGGACATATTAGTCTTTCTTTGATGCCTAACAATAGACATGAAGGGAATAAATTTGATATACTTGTAGATGTATCAGATGATATGAAGGATTTTATAATAGGTGGATTGGAAGAAGCCGTACTTTCAGATCCCATATATGGCTATGAAGTGGTGGATGTGAAGGCAGAGGTAAATAAGGTAATCATAGATGATCTAACCACCCAATTAGGGATAAGAGTGGCTACTCAAATGGCATTTCAGGAGGCATTTAAGGGTGCAGACCCTGTTGTCTTAGAACCGATTATGGAGTTGGAAGTATTAACTCCAGAAGAGTATATAGGTGATGTAATAGGTGATTTGAGCGCTCGCAGAGCAAGTATAGACGGCATAAAATCTAAAGGGAAGATACATTCTATTATGGCTCATATAGCATTGTCAAAGACCTTTGGCTATTCTACTGAGCTTAGATCCTTGACAAAGGGAAGGGGCATCTTTAACATGAGATTTGCTGGGTTTGATAAGGTTTGACAGCAACAGTGGTCATGAAGAGATTTAAGTGGTTAATAGACTTGAGTATAATCACCCTGTTTGTATGGGTAATCTCAGGCATACTTACCGGCATACTAGGGCACATCCTGTATGATATCCCTGTGTCATCAGGCAAGATAGCTGGCCCGTCTTCGCACTTAGAAGCTAAATCAAAAGGGATTATGTATTATGATATAATTCAAGATAGAGATATATTTGATGTGAAGAAGACAACATCTACTCCTAGCGAAAGTCCTTCTGATGAAGATGTTATTCGGCCTATAGCAGAGATGGGATTGACCTTGAAAGGCACTATTACCGGCCCAAGAGATATTGCCAGGGCCATTATAGAAGATAAAGGGAAACAGAGCTTATATAAGATAGGAGATACCATAAAAAATGCTGTGTTGATTGCTATATATAGAAACAAGGTAATAATGGAGGTTGGGGGCGTAGAACAAATGCTGGTTATAAAAGAGACTAAGACGAAAGATAAAAAGACTGCTCGATATACACCTGGCAGACGCAGCGCTCAGGTATCAGCCCCTAGCTTACCTGCAGATATAACGGATATTATGCAAAACCTGGATAAATACATAGGTAAAGCAAGAATTGTTCCGTATTTCAAGGGTGGCCAGCCTTATGGATTCAGGGTGAGTAATGTGGATCGATCATCTCTCCTATATGAAATGGGTGCAAGGTCCGGAGATATAGTAAAAAGCATAAATGGTATGCCCATAAGGACTCCAGAGGATGCATTTAATGCATATCAGGAACTTAAGGACGAATCTTCTGTTGAGGTAGAGTTGGAGAGGCGGGGCAAATCAATGACATTGACATGTCCATTGAGGTAACCGGGTATGAAGTTGGCTATACTTCATGTATCAAGTCATCAGAAATTCTTTTAATTTCAATGAGTTAAAGAGGCTGTAGGATGTCTTTATAATGGATGGAGGGTAAATTAATCAGGCATGTATGAGAAATTCTTTGGGCTTAAGGAGAACCCGTTTAGTCTTACACCTGATCCCCAGTACCTGTATATGTCTAAGGTACATAAAGAGGCTCTATCTCATTTAAGATATGGTATAGAACAAAAAAAGGGTTTTGTGCTCATTACAGGAGATGTAGGGACAGGAAAAAGTACTATATGTAGAGCATTATTAGAGGAGCTCCCTGAAGAAGTCCGTACAGCCTTGATATTGAATCCTTCTTTATCTGATGTAGAACTTTTAAGAGCAATAAACCAGGAATTTGGACTTGTGACAAGGGGTAAATCAAAAAAGGCACTCCTTGACAGCCTTAATGAATTTCTTTTAGATGTAGTATCAAAAGGTGGAAATGCGGTCCTTATTATAGATGAATGTCAGAATCTTGACCCCAACGTTCTTGAACAGGTAAGAATGCTCTCCAATCTAGAGACCCAAAAAGAGAAACTCTTACAGATTCTTATGATAGGCCAACCTGAACTGGCAGAAATCCTTTCCTCAAAAAGACTTCGACAGATCAATGATCGTATTACACTGCGTTATCATATGGGGCCTATCCCTTACTCTGAGGTTAAAGACTATATAGAGCATAGGCTTACGGTCGCAGGGTCTCATGGTGATATCAAGTTTACTAGATCTGCAATTAAGGCAATATTTGCATTTTCTAAAGGTCTGCCACGCCGAATAAATGCAGTTGCAGATCGTGCCATGCTCATAGCAGCTCTAAAAAATATCAGGAAGATATATAAAAACATAGTTACCTCTGCTATTACAGAGATAAAGGGTGAGCATCCTACTTACAGGGTGTTTCCAAGATGGATAGCGCTTACATTGGTTCTGGTTATAGTAGTTACATTGGGTCTGGCTATGTGGCAAGAGTCTCTATTTTCTAATATTTCCTCTGATATTTCTTCAATATTTGTAAACAAACCTAATGATACCAGCCAGGATTTTACTGTAGCCCCACAGGGGTTGGATGTAGATGATAGTAGTATTTGGATAATTGAGGACTACAGTAATACATTTCAACTCTTGAGTGCGATTACTGGAGGAATAAGGGGCCCTGATATGTTAAATCTACATCCAACCCCTGAAGTCTTAAAGGATATAGATAGACCATTTATTGCATCTGTGGAAGGTGGATACTCTGTTGTAGTGGGTGCTACAAAAGATTATGTTAGTATAGTGACGTCTGATAGGGCCCTACTTGAGATCCCAATTGACAAGTTTGAATCACTCTACAGGTGGAATATAATGGTGACCTATAAAAAGATCAGGGGTAATACCATATATAGGCTGTCAGATACTGGATATGAGATAGCAAAGATACAGTCTATACTTTATGATTATGGATATATATCAAAGGGGCCTGATGGTATATATGATATTGAGACAGTTAAAGGTATTGAAAAGATACAGGAGATATTCGGGTTAAGAAGAGATGGTATAGTGGGGCCAGATACGCTGGCCCTACTTGATATTATTGGGAATAGAAGATGAGCTCCATCTACGATGCACTAAAAAGGCTCCAGGCACAAAGAGAAGGATCATCTCAAGATATGCCATATTCGGAAAAGACGCAGAAGGCATCTCCTGCGTGGATGAAGGTTGTTGTGGTCCTTATATGTGTTGTATGCGGCGCAATTCTTGTGCTTATTTTCCAGAATAGAAATCCGTATAAAGATATTGTGCTCACCAAGGTGGATTCTGGTAAGACAATATTTTTAAATAGCTTACAAAAAGACAATGAGCCGAGCGATATCAATGTATTATTAAATGAAGCAGATATTAATCGCAGATCAGGGAATCTGCATCGGGCTATAGGACTGTATTATAGGGTATTAGAGATATCGCCTGAATATATTGATGCCTATATCAAGCTTGGTGGGCTCTATTTTGATATCAAGGAATATGACAAGGCATTAAGTATCTACAAGAAGGCCCTTATATACTCCACAGATGATGCCAGGGTTTTAAATAACATTGGAGGTATACTGCTGGCAAAAGGGAATCTAGATACAGCAGTAAATTATTTTGAGAGGGCGAGTAGGATATCAGATAGTTATGTAGAACCTGTGTATAATATGGCATGTGCATATGCAAGAAAAGGTGATAAGATAGGTGCAATAAATGCATTAGAAAAGGCCTTTGAAATGTATCCTGATGCACGAACATGGGCCAGGCAAGACCCTGATTTTGAGGGACTAAAAGGAGATGAATCGTTTGACAGTATAGTTGAGGGCAGTCCAATAAAGGAGGAGAGATGAATAAAGTAAAGCCATATGCGCCAGTGATCTTGATTATGTTCCTGCTAATATTTTTTAGTGATGATCTTTGGGGTGTAAAACTTATAGAAAATAGTAGAACCCCAAAAGAGCATAAAGAGAAAGTAGAAAAAGCACCCATGGCAAAAGGCCAGATAGTAGAAAAACAACCAGAGGTTGATACCACCAAGTATGTGACTATGGACTTTGATGGGGTGGACATAACGGTATTTATAAAGTTTATAGCAGATGTGACTGGTAAGAATTTTATCATAGGTGATAAAGTCTCTGGTAAAGTAACAGTTATATCGCCCAGAAAGATGACGCTTCCTGAGGCATACAAGGTGTTTGAAAGCGTTCTGGAAGTCAATGGTTATACAACTGTACCTATGAATGGGATTATAAAGGTGGTAAAGACAGCAGAGGCACAAACTAAAAGTCTAGAGACAAGGTTTAAAGGTCCTGTTCATCCAGAGGACAGGATGGTTACCCAGATTATACCTTTAAGGTATGCAGATTCCAATGACATGAAGACTTTACTGGCCCCTCTCATGTCCAAGCGTAGCAGTGAGATAATGGCATACCCTCAGACTAATATGCTTATTATTACAGACACCTTATCTAATATAAAAAGGTTAATGGAGATTTTAAAGGCTATAGATATTCCTGGTTCAACAGAAGAGGTGCAGATCTTCCCACTTTCTTATGCATCAGCTGCTAATCTAAGCACAAAGCTTTCCGAGATACTTACTGAAGAGACTAGAAAGACCAGGCGTGTCCGTCCAAGACCAGGGACCCTTTCCTCAAAAGGGGAGATAAAGATCATCCCGGATGAGAGGACAAACTCCTTGATTGTACTTGCACCTATCCAGGAAATCGATGGAATAGGAGAGCTTATAAAGAGGCTGGATGTGCCAACCCCTATGGGCAAGGAGGATGTACATGTATACTATCTCCAGTATGCCAATGCTGAGGATATAGCAAAGGTGCTTACTGAGATACCAACACCAGGTGTTGCAAAAGAAGCTGCTGCCAAGAAGTCATCTATAAAACAGGAAGTAAAGATATCGCCAGACAAAGATACCAATTCTTTGGTTATATATGCGGATCCCCAAGCCTATGCAATAATTGTAGATACTATAAAACATTTAGATATACCCAGAAAACAGGTTTATGTAAAGGCACTTATAATGGAGATAAACGTCAAAAGAGACTTTAAGATAGGTGTGGAGTGGACTGCTTTTGAAGACTTCACATACGACAGCGGTGAAAAGATAGGAGGTGTACTTGCAAGGACTGGGGCAAATTTTATTTCATCCCCTGCTGATATACCTGCTGGGCCTGTGTTGGGTGTAGTTGGGCAGGCTATTACCATAAACAAAGATGGTACTGAGATAACATTTCCAAATATAACATCATTTATAAATGCTATGAAGTCCGACACTGATGTAAACATCTTATCCACACCCCAGATAATCACTATGGACAACAAGGAGGCAGAGATAACAGTGGGCAAAAACGTGCCCTATGTGACTAGTGAGCAGGTACCTGAGGAGACTACAGGCAGGGTCACAAGGGTATATGACTATAGAGATGTAGGCGTCACCTTAAGGTTGACACCACAGATAAATCAGGAAGGCAATATTCGTATGGAGGTATTCCAGGAAATAACAACCCTGGTCGAAGGGAAAGGGGAGTTGGAGTATGCACCTACTACCCTGAAGAGATCTGCCACTACAACAGTAGTAATAAAGGATAATAACACCATGGTAATAGGAGGTCTTATTGGTGAGGAGCTTACATATACTAATTATAGGGTGCCACTCCTTGGTGATTTGCCTATTATAGGATACCTTTTCAAGAGTAGAACCAAGAAGAGAGAAAAAACCAATCTTTATATATTTCTCACACCTGCCGTCATAGATACTGAAGAAAAGGCAAGTAAACTTTATAAAGAAAAGTATGGTGAGATAAAGGCTGCTCACGATGCCCTCGGAAAGGGGGAAGATAAAAAATGAAATTTTCCCCCATAGAAAAAATACTTTTAACATCTGATGTGATAGATCAAGCCTCACTGGATAAGGCCAGATCCATCCAGAAGGAAAAAGGCGGTGAGATAAAAGATATCCTTACACAGATGGGTACCCTTACAGAGGTTGATATTATACAGGCCTTTTCTAAGGGGTGGGATATAGAGTTTATTCCTGCAATAGGGGAGATAGAGGTGGATCCTGCCATCTTAGATAAGATCCCTATAACCTTTTTGAGGCGATATAATATAGTACCGATTAAGTGGCAGGGAGATACCATGATAATAGCTGTCAATGATCCTATGGAACAAGACCCTGCCTTTGACATATCAAGGAGACTAAATATACGAAATATAAAAAGGGTTCTTGCCACCAAGAAGGAAATCCTTGCTGCTATAAGCAGGTTCAATGAGATGAAAAATGAGAGTGCCAAAGATATTATGGATGGTCTGGAAGAAGATGACGAGATCCTGAAAGATTTAGCGAGCATCCCTGATATTACAGTTGTAGAGACAGAAGCTCCTATAATAAGATTAGTAAATCGAGTTATGGTTCAAGCATTTAGAGAGAGGGCATCAGACATTCATGTAGAGCCTTACCAGTCAGATGTGAAGATAAGATTTAGGGTGGACGGTATATTGCATGACGTCCTTACATTACCAAAGCGTATCCAATCTGCTGTAATATCACGCATCAAGGTTATGGCCAGTCTGAATATTGCGGAAAAGAGATTACCCCAGGATGGGAGGATAGGGATAAAGTTGGGGGATCACTCTGTGGACTTGAGGATATCAACAGTACCTACCGTGTTTGGGGAAAGGTTGGTTATGAGGATTTTAGACAAGTCATCAGTCTTGATGGGGCTTGAAGACCTTGGTTTTTATCCTGATGATCTATCCATTATAAGCAAATTAATCAAACAAGAACACGGTATTATTCTAGTAACTGGGCCTACGGGTTCTGGTAAGACCACAACTTTATATTCTATCTTAAGTCGTATAAATTCTCCGGATAAGAACATCCTAACCATTGAGGATCCTATAGAATATCAGCTTAAAGGCATAGGGCAGATCCCTGTAAATCCAAAGGTAGGCCTTACGTTTGCATCTGGTCTGCGTTCTATTGTGAGACAGGATCCAGATGTGATTCTTGTGGGTGAGATACGAGATTTAGAGACCGCAGAGATTGCTATACATGCTGCACTTACTGGGCATTTAGTCTTTTCTACCTTGCACACAAATGATTCTGTAAGTGCTATTACCAGATTAATAGATATGGGCATAGAGCCGTTTTTGGTAAGTTCATCTGTCAATGCTATACTTGCCCAGAGACTTGTGCGCAAGATTTGCCTTAAGTGCAAGCAGGAATATTATCCTGAGATTGAGACTCTATCCGAGGTAGGCTTATCCAAGGAGATGCTCGGCGAGGTTGGTTATCTGTATAGAGGGTCTGGATGTGAAGAATGCCTGGAAACAGGCTATAAAGGCAGGACAGGTATATACGAAATACTTATGATGTCCGACAGTATAAAGTCTATAATATTAAAGACATCAGATTCCAATCTTATAAAGCGCCAGGCCATAAAAGAAGGCCTGCATAGCCTTCGTGAGGATGGGGCCGGTAAGGTAAAAGATGGTATCACTACTGTTGAAGAGGTCTTAAGGGTTACTCAACAATAAAGGGCGATGTCCGTAGTCCATAAACAGTCGGCAGTTATCAGTCGCTAGTCAACTGTTGAGTCCACTTAGGTGAAACAACTATCAACAGACATTAACTAATAAATAATGGCGAGACAAAGACATATATATAGATGCTCTAGTTGTGGTATTACCATGGACCAGTGGATGGGTAAGTGTCCACAATGTGGTGAGTGGAATACTCTTGTAGAGGAAGAACTTACAGATAAGGCAAGCGCAGCTCCTATAAGTATGCGAGAGGGCAAACCTATTTCTTTTGATGCCATAGAAATAGGCACTTTATATAAAAAGAGATGCAATATTGGAGAACTAGACAGGGTATTGGGCGGTGGTATAGTTGAAGGTTCTCTTGTTTTGGTAGGGGGAGACCCTGGTATAGGCAAATCTACCATCTTGTTACAAATGGCCCATAATCTAGCCTCCTCCAATATGAGAGTGCTTTATGTCACCGGGGAAGAATCCGCTGTACAGCTAAAGATTAGAGGTGAGAGATTAGGGGTTGGTGGTGCTCATCTACTTATCTATCCTGAGGTTATTTTAGAGAAGATAAAGGAACAGATATTTTTTTTATCGCCTGGATTGGTTATTATTGATTCCATACAATCAGTATTTTCCTCAAGAATAGATGCACCACCCGGGAGCGTATCTCAGATAAGGCATTGTGCAGGTACATTAATGGAGATCGCAAAAGGCATGAATATCCCAGTATTTGTGATAGGTCATGTGACAAAGGATGGTTGGATAGCAGGGCCAAAGATGCTTGAACATCTGGTTGATACAGTCCTGTATTTTGAAGGAGATACATCAGGGGCATTCAGAGTTCTAAGAACGGTTAAAAATCGTTTTGGCCCAACAGGAGAAATCGGGGTATTTGAGATGAAAGCAAATGGCCTTGTTGAGGTAAAGGATCCTTCAGGTGTGTTTATCCATGGCCTGGGTGGCGACCTGTCTGGTTCTGCTGTAATGACTACTATAGAAGGGACCAGGGCTTTTGTTGTGGAAGTACAGTCTTTGGTGAGTAGGACCACGTTTTCTATGCCTAAAAGGATATCTATAGGTGTAGATCTCTCCAGGATTTCTGTGCTCCTTGCTGTTATGGAAAAACGAGCAGGGCTAGCTTTTTCTAATGCAGATGTTGTAATAAGTGTAGCAGGCGGTATTAAGGTGACGGAACCAGCAGCAGATTTGGCTGTAGTAATGGCTATAGCATCTAGTGCTTTGGATAAACCCTTGCCCAAGGGTATGATCTTTATAGGTGAGGTGGGTCTTAATGGAGAGATAAGGGCAGTTAGTCGTATAGAGACCCGGATTAATGAGGCAAGAAAAATGGGATTCTCCACAGTAACAATACCAGATGTTAATGTATTGAGATTGGATAAACCACCTGCCAAAGCAGGGATAAGATTGGTTCCAGTGGTTCATATAAAGGATGCATTTGACTTATTTGAAGCAAAGGTTTAAAGTTAGGATATGTCCGGATTACGAATAATTATAATCCGTAATCTGGATAAGCCTACTAATACTATGGATAATA
>JAGGYK010000264.1 GCA_021162585.1 Deltaproteobacteria bacterium | reverse complement strand
GTACATGATTGCAGGGGTCCATGGAGGCGGTTCACCTGTTATGGAGACCATCGCGTTGAACCTTGGCTTTGACTATGACGAAAGGAAAAGGCTGGCAAGATACCTCGCCGGCATTGATAAAGAATTTGACGATTCAAATTCTTTATCAATAGAACCTACCTTTGGGGAGAGCCTAGTGAAGGATAGAAGAGATGAGTTAAAAAGGTTATCTTGAAACTGATTTAACAGAAATGCCTTCATGGTAAGGCTAAAAGTTTTTTTAATGGAAATTGATAAAATTGTTACAACAAGCACTTGTTGTATGGGTATAAGGGTTTTTGGGTGATCTAGAGGGTATGCCCGCTAGTGCCACTAGGCGTATCTTAAGGGATGAGCCTTACTATCAAAAAAGCAGCAGTTGTGAACGGCTACAGAATATTATATTTCTCTAATTTACGGTATAGGGTGCTTCGGGAGATTTTCAACCTTGCTGCCATCTCAGTTTTTGAGAGATTAGATTGCGACATCTTAAACATCATCTGGCGTTCCAGATCTTCCAATGAAGAGACGTCTTTGTTGTGTTCAGGCATTGTTGAATCGTGAGTGATTTCTGAAGGGAAAAGATTGACTGTAAGTTCATTTGCAGGCGCGATATTAATCGCTCTTTCTATGACATTCTGAAGCTCTCTTATATTTCCAGGCCAAGAATAATTTATAAGGATTTCATAAACCCCAGGGTCTATTTTATCAATCTTCTTTCCCATTTTTTTACTTATATTATTGACAAAATACTCAGTAAGGTAAGGGATATCATCTTTCCTTTCCCGTAAAGGCAACAGCTTGATGGAAAACACGTTAAGACGGTAATATAAGTCATTCCGGAAGTTGCCTCTTTCAACCTCATTTTTTAAATCTTTATTTGTTGCGGCAATTATACGGACATCTACAGATCTTGGTTTCTTCCCGCCAATCCTGGTAACCGATTTTTCTTCTATGACTCTTAAGAGAGATGTTTGCAATTCCAGAGGCATTTCCCCAATCTCATCAAGAAGGAGTGTTCCCCCGTCAGCAAGCTCGAATTTACCTACACTCCCACCCCTCCTAGAACCCGTAAATGCACCTTCTGCGTAGCCAAAGAGTTCACTTGGAATCAAATCCCTTGGTATTGCAGCACAATTTATAGCCACATATGGACCATCTGATCGGTCACTGTTATTATGAATCGCTTGGGCAAAAATATCTTTCCCTGTACCACTTTCTCCTAAAAGAAGTACATTTGAGGTGCTTTTAGAAGCTATTCTGGCTAGATTTAAGGTATCCAAAAAATTGCTATTCTTCCCTATAATGTCACCATACTGAAAGTTTGCCTGTGCTCCAGTCATTTTGGTGATCAGATTTTTTGCTCTTTTAATCTCATTAAGGACAATGACTTTACCAGATGAGTGTTTGTTTGGGGACAGTATTGGGTTGGAAGTGAGGGTATAATCAGACCAGCCGTTGTTATGAAAGATCCTCACTTCTGCATCAATGATCGGCGTATTGTTGTTTATCATATTCAGGAAGCCTTTATTTTCCTTGCCAAAAACCCTTTTAATGTCTTTTCCTAAAACCTTATCCGGGGACAAATCAAGTGTCCTTTCTGCGTTTTTATTAATCAGGATAATGTGGTCCTTATCATCAAGCACAATAAATGCCTCAATGATAGATTCTATAGCGGTTTTCTGAAGTTTCTCGGCAAGCTGGCTTTGTAAAAAGGCCTTTTGCATATGGAATAGGTTTTCAATGGCATGAGCTGCCGCAACAATCATTCCCAGGGTATGAGGATTTGCTTCTAAATAAGGGCCTGTCATATTGATAGCCCCGATTATTTGTCCATCAGGGCTATGTATAGGCGCTCCTGAACAAGTCCATTTATGAAAAGATATACAATAGTGTTCGCAGGCGAAAATCTGGACCGGCCGGTCCAATCTTAAGGCAGTGCCTATACCATTTGGCCCGATACTATCCTCCCCTACATAGGCCCCTGGTGCAAAGTTGCCCCTCTTCACACTTTGCATAATGTCTTCATCTCCTACCTCTTCTAATATATAAGGGCTTGGATCACACAGGACACAGATGAACTTTGACCCCTGCACAAAATCAATGAGGTTTTCCAAAACCGGCAGGCTTATATTGATCAATTCTTTGTTATTCTTCCGTAGTCTCTGCAACTCATTTTTCTCAAGCACATCAGGGATTTTCTTTAGGTATGGGTTTATTCCAAATTTTTCGGATCTTATCCATAGGTCTAGTATTGTCTCAGATATAATTGTGTCATTTATCGGGTCACCGGAAATGAATTTTTTCCATTCTGTTAATATAGCCTTAAATCTTTCAATTGGGCTATCCATGTCACCTCCTCTTTTATTTCTAGGGCGAAAAGGTATAACCTGAACATTGTATGTCTTATATTTGTCTCATTATAAAACATATTCTGTATAAATATGCAACATCTAGCCTGGCCTAATGATGAAATTATCGCGGCTTTCTTTAGAAAAGATATCGAATATACTATCTAAGTATTCGTAATTGTGTAGTTTTATCCTATGCAGCAGATATTGGTACAGTGTTTGCTCTTCTAACTAAGGGCTAAGGGGAGTTAAAAGATCTTATTTTCATAATAAGACTTAAAAATGGTTAAAGGGAATTACGATTGAGAAGGATGGAGAAGACATGGTTTGTTTAAGTCGTAGAGAAATCTTGGAAGCGCTTTTAAGGCAGGGTGTTTGTGATTTTTCAAGAATTAGGCATGAATGTCGTCTCTTCGAGCGGTATTGGACTGCACGCCAATTAGAAGATGGAGGTTGCTGAAGTACCGGAGAAATTAGCCATCGAGAGATAAGGAAAAGGCACTGATGATGAGGTAGATGATTCAGTAGATATATGAACCCAACTTGGAGAAAATAATCAAAGAAGGCTCTTATACTAGAAAAGGAGTTGCTTTATGAAGAAACCTGGCAAGGCAAAATTGATAGAATTCTACACGAAGATGGTAAGGATCCGAAAGATAGAGCAGAAGCTCATGGAGGTCTTTTCCAATGGGGAAATCCCTGGGTTCATCCATGTGAGCATCGGACAGGAAGCTGCACCTGTGGGGATTTGCAGCCATTTAAGCGATTCTGATTATATAAGCACCACGCACAGGGGGCATGGCCATGCACTGGCAAAGGGGATTGACCTAAAGTTTTTTATGGCCGAGTTGTTTGGGAAAAGGGAAGGTTATTGTCTCGGTCGTTCAGGTTCCATGCATTTGGCTGATAAAAATTTGGGAATCATGGGAGCAAATGGTATCGTCGGAGGAGGAATTCCCATTGCTACCGGTGCGGCCTTAGCAGCTAAATACAAGAAGACTGGGCAGGTGGTAGTTGCAACCTTTGGCGAAGGGGCGACTAGTGAAGGGGTATTTCACGAAGCACTTAATATTGCCGCCATACATAAGCTTCCAATTGTCTATGCATGTGAAAATAATGAATGGGCAGAGTTTTCGCCGCAGCGCATCCATATGAGTGTTAAGGATGTTAAAGATCGTGCTGCAGCGTATGCTATTCCGGGCGTTTCTGTTTCTAATGATGTGCTTAAGATTTATGAAGAGGCTGGCAAAGCTATTAAAATGGCAAGAGAGGGGAGAGGGCCTACTTTATTAGAGATCAAGAGTGAACGTTGGTACGGGCATTATGTCGGTGATGCACAGAAATACCGGGGCAAAGAGAAGGTTGCGGAGGCCATGAAAAAGGATTGCCTCCTGAATTTTGAAAAGCTTCTTTTGAAAGATAACGTACTTCAAAGAAAGGATATCGACAGAATAGAGAAAGAGATACAAGCCGAGATTAATGAGGCAGTGGATTTTGCCCGCGGATGTTCTCCCCCTGATCCTTCAGAGATGATGGATGGTTTGTATGTATAGTTTGAATGGGCGCTTGATCATTTAGTCTTTAGCATAGGAGCATGAGATGAAAGAAATCAGATACATATTCGCCATCAAAGAGGCAATGGAAGAAGAGATGGAAAGAGATGAAAATGTCTTTCTCATCGGAGAAGATGTTGGTCTGGCAGGTGGTTCATTCGGAGCCAGTAGGGGCTTATATGATAAATTTGGCCCGGAGAGGGTAATAGATACACCTATCAGCGAAGCTGGATTTACTTCAATAGCTTTAGGGGCGGCAAGCTGTGGTCTCAGACCCATTGTTGAAATTATGTTTATGGACTTTGTCACCTGTGCAATGGATAGTATTGTCAATCAGGTTGCAAAGATGCGGTACATGTTTGGCAATCAGTATACAGTTCCTATTGTAGTCAGGATGCCAGAAGGGGCTGGTCTCAACGCTGGCCCGCAGCATTCACAGTGTCTGGAGGCATGGTTTGCTCATGTACCAGGGCTGAAGGTGGTTATGCCATCCACTCCTTATGATGTTAAAGGCCTTTTAAAGTCGTCTATAAGGGATGATAACCCTGTAATTTTTGTAGAAAACAAGACCCTCCATGCAATGAAAGGGTCTGTTGGAGAAGAAGATTATGTGATTCCGATTGGTAAGGCTGATGTTAAGCGGGAGGGGGAGGATGTAACTGTTGTCACCGCCTCAAGAATGGTTCATGAATCCCTGAAGGCAGCAGACATTCTCTCTCAGGAGGGAATCAATATCGAAGTCGTTGATCTTCGGACAATTCAGCCTTGGGACAAGGAAGCGGTCTTTAATTCAATTTCCAAGACGCACCGGCTCGTCATAGCTCACGAGGCAGTGAAGCAATTTGGGTTTGGGGCCGAGATCTCGGCAGCGGTTTCAGAAGAGATCATGGATGAGCTTGATGCCCCGATTATGCGGGTTGGGGCACCTTTTGTCCCGGTTCCGTACAGTCTTGAGAAGTTTTATGTGCCAAGTTCAGAGGATATAGTAGGCACTGTTAAAAAAACCTTGGAGCAGGGTTTCTAGGAAAGGAGGAATAATCCATGAAGGCTGCTGTTTGGTACAAGAAAGGAGACATCAAAATAGAGGATGTTTCTGATCCTAAAACTGGAGCAGGCCAGGTTAAAGTAAAAATAAAACTATGTGGGATCTGCGGATCAGATCTGCATGAATATAGAGAAGGGCCTTTTATTATCCCTGCAAAGCCACATCCGTTAACCGGGAGATTTGGTGGCCCCATCATTCTTGGGCATGAATTTTCTGCTGAAGTGGTTGAATTGGGGAAAGGGGTTACCCGCTTTAAAGTTGGTGATCGTATCACGGTTAATCCACTTATTTATTGTGGGAAATGTCACTACTGCAAGCGTGGTGAGTATATCATGTGCACAAAGCTTGGAACAGTTGGCTTTGCATGGGACGGGGCATTTGCAGAATATGGCGTTTTTCCAGAATATTCGCTTTTTAAATTACCTCCTTCGGTGACAGACGTTATGGGAGCCACCGTAGAGCCCTTAGCGGTTGCAATACATGCTGTTAATAGAAGTGGGATGAAAATAGGCGATAACGTTGCGATAGTGGGCGCTGGTCCCATTGGTCTTTTTGTTGAACAGGCATGTAAGGCAGCGGGCGCCGGCCATGTTTATGTGATAGAACCAATGAAGGCCCGTCTGGAGACTGCTGCAAAAACGGGTGCAACAGCTGTATTCGACCCCACAGTAGTTGATGTTGGGAAAGAGATTGCTAAGTCCACCGATGGATTGAGGGCCGACATTGCATTTGATTGTGTTGGAAATCAGTCCTCATTTAATACAGCCGTAAAGGTAACAGGCAGAAGGGCTACAATCTGTGTTGTAGGTCTGGCCATGAAGCCGATTGAAGTGCCTTTCATAAGGTTATGGGGGCATGAAAAGAAAATCGTTTTCAGCCAGGGATATCAAGATGAATTCCCTACAGCAATAGCCTGTCTGGAAGATGGGCGAGTGAACATTGAAAACCTTATTACAGGGTATATTAGATTGGATGATCTTGTTGAGAATGGGATAAAACAACTTATAGAACACCCGGATAAGCATGTTAAGATTCTTGTATATCCATAAGAAGGGAAAGATAGAGTGAGTTTACCATACTTTGATCTATCGGGGAAAGTGGCTATTATCACAGGTGGTGCTACAGGAATTGGAAGAGGTATATCTGAAGGCCTAGCAGATGCCGGTGCAAGTATTGTTCTGGCTGCAAGAAGGATTAACGTATTGGAAGGGGCATGCAGGGAAATCTCGGACAGAACCGATGTAAAAACCTACCCCCATCGCTTAGATATTACATCTACAGATGAAATCAACACCCTTGTGGGAGATGTAATGGATGAGTTTGGACATATTGATATCCTTGTTAACAATGCTGGCGTTGGTGGGAGCGAAAAACCGATTCTGGAGATGACGGAGCAGGACTGGGATACAACTGTCAATACAGACTTGCGGGGTATATTTGTACTTGGTCAGGCTGTAGTTAAAAAAATGGTCGAACAAGGCAAGGGTGGCAAGATAATCAATGTGGCATCCATTGGGGGTCAAATAATATTCCCGAATATGTCTGCATATTGTGCCAGTAAAGGTGGTGTTATACAGCTGACCAAGGTTATGGCATTGGAGCTGATCCGTTATAACATTCAGGTTAATGCGATCTTACCCGGTTATTTCGAGACACCTATGAATACCCACTTCTTTGCAACTGATATCGGTAAAAGGATTATCAAGAAGAACATCCCTGCCGGGAGGCTGGGACAACAGGATGAGATGAGGGGCCTGGCGGTCTATCTGGCTTCTGAGGCCTCAAACTTTATGACTGGTTCCGCTGTCGTGATCGATGGTGGTCAGACCTGTTGGTAAATTATTTCATTCTATGGAGGATGAGAAGATGAAAAGATACAATACGATAATTGTAGAAAAGAAAGAAGGGATTGGTTACCTCACCTTGAATCGCCCGGAGGTTTTTAATGCCATTAGTCAGGAACTAATCGATGAGGTAAGGGATGCCTTGGCAATGATTGATAAGGATGAAGAGATCAGGGTTCTTATCATAACAGGAGCTGGAAAGGGTTTTCAGGCCGGAGCTGATATTAAAGAACTGAGCAAAATGGGTCCAATAGACATACTGCGCTGGAATGAGGGGGTTGTGAGGATCAATGCAGCATTGGAGAAATTGAGGCAGCCCGTTATCGCAGCCATCAACGGATTAGCAATGGGGGGTGGCCTCGAATTGGCAATATCCTGCTCACTGCGCATTATTGCCGAAGGGGCAAAGTTGGCTCTTCCTGAGGTCAAGTTGGGTATTATTCCTGGTACAGGCGGAACCCAGCGTCTGCCACGTCTAATTGGGAAAGGGAGAGCATATGAACTGCTTTTAACAGGGAAGGCCATTGATGCTGAAGAGGCCTATCGAATCGGATTGGTGAATAAGGTTGTCCCTAAAGGAGAGGTAGTAAAGGCCGCGGAGGAGATGGCAGGAAAGATTATGGAAAACGGTCCTATCGCTATAGAACTCTGTAAAGATGCGGTTGAAATTGGGATGGATCTCCCCATAGAACAAGCGGTTCAGTATTCCCAGAAGAACTGCATCACATGCTTTAGCACCGAGGACATGAAAGAGGGGACAAGTGCGTTTATTGAGAAACGCAAGCCTAACTTCAAAGGGAAATAATAATCACAAAATAAATAGATAAAGGAAGAGATATGGCAGTAGAGATAGTAATGCCGAAGCTCGGGTTAACCATGACCGAGGGGTTAATTGTTGAATGGAAAAAGAAGGAAGGTGACGAGGTCAAAAAAGGAGATGTCCTTTTTGTACTGGAGACAGAAAAGGTCACATATGAGGTAGAGGCGCCCGAGGACGGGATACTCGGAAAGATTG
>JAGGYK010000257.1 GCA_021162585.1 Deltaproteobacteria bacterium | reverse complement strand
TCCTACTCGCTGACCGCTAACCTATTGATTTTACAGAACCTTACACTAAGACCTCTGGGGTAAAATATTTATCGATGTCTTGTCTCCCTTGTACTTTCCAGGGTTTGCTGACTACGTAAACGGCTCTAGTTTAACTAACTCCCATGACCTGGCTCGCAACTAGGATGTGGGAACGTGTAAACGTTAAAACGTGTGAACGTTAGCTGTTTCTTTATCTTACTGACAGCTGAATGCCAAACCCTAATAGCTGTATTAAGTTTGATATTGAAATCTTTGGCCTGGCCATAGTATAAAATTTAATTTGTTTTATTCAACTTATCCGAAAGGAGCGACTTTATGCCAAAAATAAAGGCCTTTAGAGGTATTAGATATAACCCTGAAAAGGTTAGTATAGAAAATGTATTGTGTCCACCTTATGATGTAATCACACCTAAACAAAGTGAAGAATATCATAAAAAAGACCCACATAATGCCATAGGGCTTGTCCTTGGAAGGCAATTACTAAGTGATTCAAAAAAAGATAACAGGTATACCAGGGCAAGGGATATATGGAATAAATGGAGGCAAGTATGCATATTAAAACAAGATTCAATCCCTGCTATCTATTATCATAAGCAGGGATACCGCATAGGGGATAAAACATATACAAGGACAGGGTTTATATCTATTGTACATATAGATGAAGAAGGGGGAAAGAATATACTCCCCCACGAAAACACTCACAAAGGGCCAAAGCTTGATCGTCTTCACTTGATGAAGGAGACAAAGGCTAATCTTAGCTGCATATTCGGTATATACTCAGATCCTGCCAAGGTAGTCAGTTCTCAGATTAAGCCTTATCTAAAAGAACCTGAAATAGATATCACCACTGAAGAAGGTTATCAAAAACTATGGGTAATAGATGATTCAGAGATAATAAAAAAGGTCTCCAATGTAATGGTGGATAAGACTATCTTTATTGCAGATGGACATCACCGCTATGAGACAGCCAAGGCCTATAGAGATCGCAAAAGAATATCTACAAGAAAAAAGGATGGTGATCAGCCTTTTGACTATGTAATGATGTACCTGTCTAACATAGATGATGGTATTACCGTGCTCCCCACACACAGGGTGATAATAGATAGCATGGGAACTGGGCTTGTAGAGTTGGAGTATAAGATTAAAGAGGTATTCAATATGATCCCATTTGACAATAGAGCTGCCCTCTTAAACGCACTTAATGAAAAAGGAAAAGGACATCTGGGGCTATTTGTAAAGGGTATCCCAAGGTATTATATGCTGAAATTGATAAATGAAGAATTTATCGAGCGGTTCATGCCTGAGGACACCCCCTCTCTCCTTAAAAAATTGGATGTGACCATCTTACATAAATGTATATTGGAGCCTATCCTTGGTATTGATAGGGTACTTACCTCAACTTGTGTATCATATATAAGTGATTCAGAGCAGACACTTGATATGGTAGAAAAGGGACAGGCTGATATTGCATTCTTACTCAACCCGCCAAGTATTCAAGAAATAGTGAAAATAGCAAAGGCAGGACTCAGGGTGCCACAGAAATCCACATTCTTTTATCCAAAGATTCCAACAGGTCTTGTGTTTTATTCTTTAGAGGGATAGATTTATGTAAAAACTTACCCATAAAGAGAAAAAACTTTCTTATTTGCGAGGAGCGACAATAGCCTCTTTATTTTTCTCTTTATAAATCAACATGTTAGTCCTAGTGGCTTTTGGCATTCAAGTTGCGAAGAGATAATTACCTTTTTAGGAGGAGCATGATGAAGGACATAAGATGGTTTGGCTTTATTATAATATTAATAATGATAATAACAGGCTGTTCATCCAGCTCAGACAGCAGCCCTCAAGTGATAAACAGACCAGGTGCAGAGGCTATGGAGGTATTGGGCACATTTCCTGTCGGGCCTGATTATATAAATTATGAAGAACCAACCATAAATATAGCCTCTCCAGAGCCTGGTTATGTCACCAAAGAAGACTATATTGAGGTAACAGGCGCTGTCAAAAAAGGAACAGCAGATATAAAAGGCCTATATGTAAATGGCAAGGAAATTCCTATCGATAAAGATGGCGGCGATTTTTCTGCTACTATTCCTATTAATAATAGTGATGATATGTTCTTTCCCATCATAGTCATGGCTGTGGACAGCGAAGGATTTGTCTCAGGTGCAAGAACCGTGATTATAAAGGGTGATGCCAATCCATTGGGAGAGCTTATAGATAATGCAGTGTATTTAAATGGTAATGAAGATTTTATATCCAATGCAATGAGGATCGTACTCTCTACCTTGGATGGGCAGAACCTGGCGGCGTGGCTGGATACAATATCAAGAGATGAGATTGATTTACCAGAATGGCTCAAAAATTTCCTATTGGGGCATGATGCAACCAGCATTTCTCCTCGGGCAGTAATGCTCCAAGGTATAGAGCTTTATAAAAAAGAAGACAATCCTGATGGATACCAGGTAATAAAAATAGGCGATGATAACTATGATATAATAACAGACCTTAAGATAAAGAAAATGATTGCAGAATACACTATAAACGGCGACCCTTCTCTACAAGAAGGCAAGAACTTTATAAATACACAGATAAAAGACATTATAATAGAAGGCATTAGAGTAAACTTAAAAGTAGAAGACACTGAATTATATATAAGGGTATATGTAAACTCTGATGTAGAATTATCAAAAGGAGACAATTCTGAAACTGAACTAGACACGCCATATCTTGATATATGGAATATCTTACTGGACTTCCTTGAGTACATCTTGGAACAACTATTAGGTATAGACTTGGGTGATCTATCAATCCCTTGGGGAATTAATATAAACATCCTTGATCTCCTCATGGGTGGGGAAGAAGGAGATATATACGCCGGATCTTTAACTGGGTTTAACTACTTGTATATGGATAGTACTTCCCTGGAGCTTTCTGCAGATGCAGGATTTGACATAAATGAAGGCCTGGTAGCCACCTATGCCACACCCGAAAATAACCCATCAAAGCCTGATCTTTCTAATGACATTACAAATTCGACATTTGCCCTATCTGATGACTTCATAAATCAGGCGCTTGCTGTCTTCTTCTCAAACGAGGACATCTCCCACATGGAAGATACAATCACCATAGAAGGCTTCCCTAAAGATTTTTGGCTAGCAGATGAAAATGGCAATATGGAGATAGGTCTTGTGATTGATGTCAAAACTCCCCCTGTACTTGAACTGGATGAGGATAGCGATATTATAGGTGTCCTAAGGCTGCGAGATATCTATATAGAAGCGAGTATAACACCAAAAGACATGATAGAACCCCTTACAGTATTAAAACTATCTGTTGACACCGATCTTGAGATGAAGTGGGATGCTCAAACACAAGGATTTACCTTTAAACTTGCACGATATCCAAGATACCTGATTATGTTTAACAGGCTCTATCCCCTTGTATTCCCAGAAGAGATATCTCAGATCCCTGATATCATAGCTGATCTCTTAAACCAGTTATGTGAAAAGGTAGGCCTTCTTGGTGTAGATATTAAGGATATAAAGACACCAAGCCCTGGTTACATGACCCTGTATACAGATATAACATCCGATAGGGATATATCTAAGATGAAACAGACCTCATTTGAAGAAGCTATTAACAGTGAGGAATGGGCTTGCGAGTGGACATCCATGGGCACTGAGTTTAGCCCAGGGGTAGCTACATCAATCATAGGAAACGAAATAGCATTTTCTACCCCTGAGGACGGATCTGCCCTCTCCTGGAATGACTCTGTTATGTTTGAATTTACAGCGCCAGAGGGCCATGTAATAACAGGGATATCTTTTGATCCGGAGCTTTTGTATTACTACATTGGTAATGACCTCGACTATTACGAAGAGTTCGCCATATTGTGCATAACCAGAGATGGTATAGATGATGAGAATAAGGATGGTATTGTGCCAGTGCCTGGCATTGCTGTGCCTTATGAGATCGAGGCCGAGGATATCTCAGAGCTAGAAGGACAACCGGTGGAGCTTCAGGTACCTCCATGTAGACATATAGGCATTGGGTTGAGGTTGAGAAGAAAACCTCTCTATATTGGATTTCCTATTTACAAATATACTAAAGTAGATGCATCTGCCACGGGTATAACGGTATACACAGCAGATATGAGCATTGATACTGGATTGGATTAAGGATAAAGAGCCGGTGGAAGTCATATATTTTAATTAAATTCGAGGGGATTTTATGAAATATAAAATTATTGTTGACTCCTGTGAATTTATGTTCTATGATTGAATTATGAATCGGAATTCGAATCATAATTCACAGACGCAAGGCAGGAAAGAGAGAGAATGGGAATTGCGCAGGCAGGAAATCCTGGATGCTGCTCAGAAGATCTTTGAGAAGGGGGGCTATTTTAATGCAACCATGGCTCAGATTGCATCTGAAGCCGAGTTTGGTGTGGGCACCCTCTATCAATTCTTCCCGAACAAACAGGGCCTTTTTGCAGAGGTCATACTGAGAGAGGTGGAAAGCTTTATGCAGGGCTTAAGGGATCTCCTCTCCACAAGATCATTATGGCAGGAGCAGCTCAAGCTCTTTGTTGAGTATAAGCTCACCTGGGTGGATAAAAGACCGGAGTTCCAGCGGCTTGTCATGGAGATCTTTTATGCACCCATCCATGATGTCGCGCCACAGATCATAGATGAATTCAAAGAACTCCATATGGAAAACTTACAGATATTACAGGATATATTTATCCAGGCCAATAAGGACGGGTATACATTTGACCCGGATCTCATGTCCATAGCAACTATGGGCACGTTAAATGCTATAGCCAGTGATTGGTACATGGGCCTTCTGAAAAAGGCCCCAATTGAATACATCTCTGGCGTCTTGAATGGTATTTTAGGAGGAAAAAGAGATGTATAGATTAATATGTTTTTGTATTTTATGTGTTTACCTTGTATTTGCAAATACGGTTTATGCCAATTCATCATTAAGCCTGGAAGAGGCCATAAACATTGCCATAGCAAACAACCCAAGCATAAAGGCCCTTGAAGAAGAGGTCTATGGCAAAGAGATGGATAAACGCTCAAGTATTGCAAATATGCTGCCCAAAATAGAACTAACATACGGGTATGCAAGGTTAAAAGAGGAACCCAGCTTTCCTATGCCTGCACAGAGCGAGGCATGGCTTCCTGTTGTGAATGAGCAGAAACCTTACTACTTTAATGAGGATAATTTGAGTGACCCAAAGAATAATATTGTGTTTGACCCCGCCACTGGCAAACCGGCCCTTGCCTATATCCCCCCTACCCCTGCACAAGACTTTGTAATAGGCACAAAGGACAACTACAAGTTTACCGTGGAGGCAACACAGCCCATATTTACAGGCGGGGCCCTTTTGAATAGTTATAAGATCGCCAAAAGTGATGTAGATGTAGCCAGCATAGATAAACAAAAGGCTATTCGGGAATTAAAATTAAATGTTATAGAGACTTACTATGGTCTGATAGAGGCTAAAGAATTTTATGAGGTTGCAAAAAGCGGTATATCTTCCATAGCAGCACATCTCAATACAGCACAGGCCTTTTATAAACAAGGTATGATCCCAAAGAATGACTTGCTAGAGGTTCAGGTGAGGTATGCCCAGGCAAAGCAAAATCTGATCATGGCAGAAAATGGAGTAAAACTGGCAGAGTCAGGCCTTAATCTCTTATTAGCAAGAGACCTGTCAACTCCTATTGTAATAGGAGGCGAGATACCCATGGAACCATTATTAAATTCTTTAACTGTATGCACTGATAAGGCATTAGGAAACAGACAGGAATTAAAGAGCCTTAATTTGCAACTTGAGATGGCCAAAGGGGGTGTCAGGATTGCAAAATCCGTATTCGTGCCCAGTGTTGCAGCTACCTACACATATGAAAGGTCAGGTGAAGACCCTGATGTAGAAGATGATACTTGGACAGCGGGTATCGGGCTATCCTGGAACCTATTTGAAGGTAGTTCGCATTACTGGCAAGTCTCCAAGGCAAAATCGAAGATAACACAGCTAAACCATTTGATCCAGGCTCAAAGAAATCAGATAAGCCTGGAGGTGAAGAGCGCATATTTATCTGCTGAAGAGGCATTTGCCAGGACAAAAGTGGCCACCCAGGCAATAGATCAAGCAAAAGAAAATTTGAGGATTCAGAAGGATCGCTATAACCTCCAGGTGGTTACGTCGACAGATGTCCTAGATGCTCAGTCTCTACTGGATCAGGCAAAGAAAAATTACATCTCTGCCAGGGCAGACTATGCAAAGGATATTGCAAAACTCAGCGCAGCTATGGGAAGCTTATAGGAGAAATCTTAAATGAAAAAGTTGTACATACTTGCAGGCATTGTCTTAATATTTGGAATGTTGGGATGCGCAAATTCAGATGAAGGTCAGTCAAAAGAATCTAATGCAGAGCCCGCTTCTGTAACAGAGGTTACGGTAGCCCATGTTAAGTCTGGGCCCATCTATAAGGCATATATCGATGTAGGCTCTATCCTGCCGGAGGACTACGCCAGGATCATGGCAAAGGTGGCTGGCAGGATCGCATCAATCTCAGTAGATGAGGGCAGTCCTGTAAAAAAGGGCCAATTGCTTATGCAGATAGATACATTCGACTATACAAGGGCTGTGGAAAATGCATCTGCTCTCAAAGATGCAGCGTATGTCTCTTTTAAAAAGGCATCAAGAGACTTTAAACGTATGGAGCAGTTACATAAAAGCAAGGCGATATCGGAACAGAAATATCAAGATGCAAAGACTGGACTGGACCTTGCTAGATATCAGTATGAACAGGCAAAGGTCGCCTTTTCCATAGCCAGGCGAGCTTTAAAGGAATGCAAGGTTATCTCTCCGATATCCGGGATAGTAACAAATAAATACGTAAATGAAGGAGAGCTTACCGGGCCGCAGCAAGTGGCCTTTGTTATAATGCAGCTGGATAAGGTAAAGGTAGAGGTAGACCTGCCAGAAGAGGCCTTTAGTTATATAACTGAAGGGAATAAAGGCTATGTAGAGGTGGATGCAATACCTGATGAAGTATTTGAAGGCACAATAACCAAGATCTATCCCACCATAGACCCTGCAAGCCGCACATTTAAGATCACTATCAGCCTTGATAACCCTGAGTTAAAATTGAGGTCTGGAATGACTGCAAGGGTAAAGGTCGTAGAGCAGGCTAAAGCCAATACCATCATGGCCCCAAAGACATCTTTAATACGTGGAGAAAAGGGTTATTATGTATTTAAAGTAGTATCAAACAGGATAGAAAAAATAAAAGTACATACAGGCATTGAGGGAACAGATGCAATAGAGATCTTAGACGGAATCTCTCCTGGCGACGTAGTGGTTACCAAAGGCGTCACTGGATTAAAAGATGGGATGCAAGTAAAGGTTACTGCCACAGACAAACAAAACCAAGGCTGAATATAAGGAATAAAACATGACTATCCCGGAATTCTCTGTAAAAAGGCGTATTACCATTACCATGCTAATCCTTATCATCACACTATTTGGCATAGTATCATTCTTTGACATAGGTCTCGATCTCCTACCAGATATAGAATTCCCTTACGTCTCTATTGTAACCACATACGAGGGCGTTGGATCAGAAGAGATAGAGACCTTAATAACAAAGCCTATCGAAGAGGCAGTCTCTACAGTCGAAGGCGTAGAAGATGTTCTGTCCATGTCAAGTGAGGGTGTATCAGGGGTTTATATAAAGTTTGCCTGGGGTACAAACCTGGACTTCGCCGCCGAAGATGTAAGAGAAAGTCTCAGTTGGCTCACAGACTTCCTCCCTGAGGATGCAGATACGCCTATGGTGGTAAAATTCAACACCTCGGATATGCCCATCTTAGAATATGGTGCTACTGGGATGAGGAATACCATGGAACTAAGAGAATACCTGGATGATACCCTAAAACCCAGGCTGGAAAGGCTTGAAGGTGTAGCATCTGTTTATATCATGGGGGGCAAAGAGCGCGAGATTCAGATCCTGGTAGATGCTGACAGACTCAAGGCGACAGGACTTTCTTTGCAAGACATTATAAGAAGCGTGCAGTTGAACAATCTCAATATATCCGGTGGACATGTGGAAAAGTTACACAAAGAGTACCTGGTCAGGACAAAAGGCCGTTTTGAGAGCATGCAGGAGATCAGGGATACTATTGTTTCCATAACAAAGGAAGGGAAGCCTATACATCTGGGAGATATAGCCAGGATAGAAGACACATTCAAGGAACAAAGGGGCTACGAGAGGACAAACATCCGTCCCTGCGTGGTTATAGCAGTAATGAAGCAGTCAGGGGTTAACACAGTACAGGTTATTGATAGAGTAAAAAAGGAATTAAAAGACATAGAGGAATCCATGCCTCCAGGGGTTGAATTACATATGGTCTTTGACCAAGGCAGGATCATAAACAGGTCCATCTCTTCTACAGGATGGAACGCGGCCCTGGGTGGAATTATAGCAGTATTTGTTGTGTATATATTCCTTCGTGCCATACGCCCTACCTTAACAATAGCCCTGGCCATACCTTTATCAATCATTACAACATTCATCGGTATGTATGTACTAGGGTATACCTTTAATATTATGACATTAGGCGGGATTGCCCTGGGTGTGGGACTCCTGGTAGACAATGGAGTAGTAGTCATAGAAAATACATTCAGACATCTGGAAAAGGGTAGCCCAAGGCAGGAATCAGCAGTAATAGGAGCAACTGAGGTTGGCCTGGCAATCACTGCCAGCACCTTAACTACCATGGCTGTATTTATACCTATGAGCCTGTCCCAGTCCATAGCAGGAAAGCTTGCAAGACCGCTATCTATAACTGTGTGTCTCTCCCTTTTTGCATCTCTGTTCGTAGCCATAACCATAATACCTGCTATTGCTGCTACTATATTCAAGAAAGAGAAAGGCTTCTATAAGCAGATAGAAGAAGGGGGCTGGATAATGCCCCTAAAGGAAAAATATACCAAGGCTCTCCCCTGGGTATTAAGACACAGAGGCCTGGTTATTGCCGGTGCCTTTACAGCACTGGTTGTCGCTATCCTCCTCACGCCACGGCTTGGGACGGAATTCATGCCACGACAGGATATGCCTGTAACTATATTGGATGTATCCATGCCGGAAGGTACAACCTTAGAAGAAACAGATCACCTTATTCGGCAGATAGAAAAACTGTTCACTCTAAGAGATGAGGTGATCACATGTGTAAGTCAGGTAGGTATTACTGCCGGCTCTAAGTTTGCTGCAGCACAAGGACAGGGTGCAGGGGGTGTAAATAAGGCCCGTGTCTTTGTAAGATTCAAAGATAAAGAGGATAGGGAGAAGAGTTCTGATACGATTATAAATGAGATAAGAGAGAAATTTCCAGCCCTGGAAAACGTGGATTATCACTTTGAAGATGTGAGTAGCAGTTTCTTTGGCTCCAGTGGTTCACCAATAGATGTCGGCATATACGGCTCTGATTTAAAGGTATTGGATAAGTTATCTGATACATTAATGGATAGGTTTGCCTCTATACAAGGGCTAAAGGATATAGAAAAATCCCTTAAAAAGAGCAAACCCGAGATACATATCATAGTCGATAGAGAAAAGGCATCCAAGATGGGATTGAGTATATATCAAGTGGCCTCCAGTGTAGATACTGCCATGCTTGGCACAGTTGCCGGGAGATATCAGATCTCAGGTGATGAATACGATATCAGGGTGCGTTTTCAAAAGCCTTACAGGAAAACCATAGAAAACCTTGCAAATGTCACCATTTCCTCCCCTTTAGGATTTAACATCCCCCTATCCCTTGTGACAAGATTAGAGAAAAATTTTGGCCCTATTACTATAAACAGGAAAAATCAGGAACGCGTTGTACATATTACAGGGACCAATTTTAACAGAGACCTGGGTAGTATTGCCAAAGATATAAAGTCGGTCATGGATTCTTTAGATATGCCGGAGGGATACTTCTATGATGTCGGTGGAAGTTACGAGGACATGCAGACATCATTTAAAGAGCTATCCAAGGCGTTTATAGTGGGCATACTCCTTATATATATGATTATGGCTGCACAATTTGAATCTTTCTCACAGCCCTTTATAATTATGTTCACATTACCACTTGCCTATATAGGCGTCATCATGGGTTTGGCTGTTACAGGCAAGACCGTATCAGTACCTGCAGCCATGGGCCTTATAATCCTTATGGGGATCGTGGTAAACAATGCTATTGTAATGATAGACTATATTAACCAACTCCGACAAAAGGGTATGAAAAAGAAAGATGCCATTATAGAAGGCGCCGGCGTAAGACTAAGACCCATCCTTATCACATCGATCACCACTATATGTGGCATGCTGCCTATGGCATTCTCCACAGGCGAGGGCTCAGAGATGAGGTCCCCCATGGCGGTCTCCGTTGCCTTCGGTCTATTGTTTGCCATGATGCTCACCCTCTTCGTAATCCCGGCTATCTATTCAGTCATTGATAATATTTCGAGAAAGATACGTAAGAAGATGGGAGAAATAGTGATAGGGGAAGAAGAGTAGATATTATGATATTTAATAAGACATCCTACTTTAATCCCAA
The DNA here is from genome assembly GCA_021162585.1 of Deltaproteobacteria bacterium. Taxonomy (GTDB): domain Bacteria; phylum Desulfobacterota; class Desulfomonilia; order UBA1062; family UBA1062; genus JAGGYK01. The sequence continues at coordinate 6,700 of JAGGYK010000257.1, read as the reverse complement.
TACCTACAACTTTGAACTTAGAACATTGAACCTGGAACTTTAATGATCTCTGCATCACTATCTTGATCGCATAACATAACTGTGATAGCCATTATATATGAAACCCCCAAAATCAGTACAAAAAGAGATCACCAACATACTTGCCAGTAAACTAAAGGATAAAGTAAATATCGTTATAAATTCCCCCAAGACAAAGGAGATACTCGAAGCCCTGCCTGCTTACGAGACCTATTTCCTAGTTAAAGAATCATGGGGTGGAGATAGCCAGATATTGCTACAATACATGCCCACAGAAAAAATCTGTAACTTTATTGATATAGAATGCTGGGACAAGGATGTATTATCTATAGGTAGCCTCATACAGTGGCTTGTAGCCTTAATGGAGGCAGGTATTTCTACCTTTATTGAGGCCTTAGATACACTTGATCTAGAGCTTATTGTGCTCATGTTTCAGTCTTTTATCGAGGTTGTCCAGATATCCCCTACAGACGATAATGCAGCAGATATCATTGATGCTGGATTTGAGTCGTTGGATAATATGTATTATTTTCGTTATCTCGATGATAGAGAAGAAAATCAAATTATAAAGACATTCTTGGATATCACATTCTCATATAAGCAAGAGCTGTACTATGTCGTAATGCAAGGTATATGCTGGGAATTAAAATCAGCGCTTGAAGAGGCCGCCTTTGAACGCAGGGAAACGAGACTCATAGAACTAGGTTTCCCCCCACCAACAGATTCTTTAAGTATATATCAATATATAAAACCAGAGAAACTTATCTCTAAAGGGATAGATAAAACCAAAATCCCCCATATACATGAGACTGACTACTTACCTAGCCTATACAAAGATCAGATCTCTGAAGGCACAACTTTGATAAGTAGTGCATTAGTCGGGGTAGATGATAACACTAAAGAAAGGCTATTATGGGAGATGGCCTATCTCACAAATAAGATCATTGTGACAGACTACTGCCCCATAGACGACATTGAAAGGATAAGCGAGTCAATCAGGAAGGCCCTGTCTTTGACATCCCTTGGGCTGGACTTCTTATTACGTGAGAAAGGAAAGCATGCCACATCTATCTTAAATGAAGCCAATGCAGAGACCTTATTTAGCCTGGGTTATAATCTGGTAATAGAGCAGCAAAGAAGATTAAAGACTATTATAAATAACACTGATCTAAACATGATACCGGATAGAGATAGAACACTTGTTGAAGGCCTTCTTAAAAAAAGACCTCTATATCAAGACAAAGAATTCTCTTCAGTCGAAGAACTGGATACACTCACTGATGTTATAGACCGTATAGGTGCCATGGCTTCTCTAATGGGCTATCTTGGATGGAAGGATCATATCAAGGATCTGGTAAATACTAATATCGGCTCTATCCATGGGCTGGATATGGAAAACGTTATTCTTACTGCCATGGGTGTGAATCTCATTGAAAAAAAGACTGGATTCAGACCCTTGTTAATCGAAGAAGCAGTAAAATTTATTAATAATACAACCTATAGAGATGCTAATGGCTATAGGACACTTAAACCAGGGTTTCATGAAGACTTAAATATTCTACTGCAAAGCATAGATCCTTCTATTGAAGGCCGATTAATAAAAGAGACAGCAGATGGTCTTGAGGACAGATTTATTACTGAGATATCTGGAATAAAGACTATTGAATCAATAGATCCAAGGTTTATAACATGCCTTGTTGTAAGGTTTAGGGACTAAGGGTTCAGTCCCTAAACCTTACCTGAGCCATAAGAGCTACTCTTGCTTGGCCTGAGCCTTATTGTCGTGCTCTTCAAGCCATCTGGGACAATGAAATTGAGCCCACTCTCTGGTCACCCAGCCATATAACATGGCCTGTAGTGTCCCTGGATTACCAATGGTGCCCAGATAGATATGCACCATAAGGAAGGAGGCTAAAACAAATACACTCATAGCATGCAGCATATATGCCCAGCGTGCTACAACTACAGGAAATGCCAAAACATTGATCATAATAAGACCGGTGATCACGAGAAGGATACCAAAAACTACAACAAACCAGAAAAAGATCTTCTGGCCTGCATTAAACTTTCCACTAGGGGGCATATCCTTTACGTCCCAGAGATAGCCGCCTGCCCGCAATATCCACTTCCCGTCTCCTTCAACAAATTTCCCTGCATCCTCCCACCACATTATGATGACAGCTATCAGAGAGATACCAAATACGACCCCTGAAAATATATGCATCCATTTTACCGCATAATATCCACCAAGTATCGTGGGGATAATACTCCAGTGGTGAAACATCATTCCCAGTCCGGTAAATAATGCAAATAAGAAACTCCCTGCCAATATCCAGTGTGTCATCCTCTCCGTTGCATCAGTCTTCCTCACCATACCTTCTCTATTCGCCATCTGCATCACCCCCCTTACTTGGTTTCTCCTCTACCTCATGAGGCCCTTTAATAAGATAATGAAGGGCTGCCAGGCCCGCAACGCCACCCATCCCGAGCAGGGTAAACGGTTTGAACAGATTCTTCCACCATAAGACAGTAGCAGGCATCTTTGGATCCGGATTAAGATGAGAATATGCCTTCATATCCACACCCTTTGGAAGCACGTATAACACATGGGTTTCATACTTGGGGTTGTTCGGATATATATAGCCACCAACCTCTTCAGCCCTGGCCCTGGCCTTTTTTATCATCTTATCCTTTGGCCCAAAATCCAGGCAACCAGTTGGACATGCAGTAACACATGCAGGCCTTTTCCCATCTGTGATTCGATCATAACAGAGGGTACATTTAGCGATCTCATCCTTTTCAGGCGAATATCTGGGTACATTAAATGGACAGGCTATCATACATGCCTTGCACCCTATACAATATTTTGGATTATGCACCACTGCCCCTTCCGGTGTCTTTACCAATGCCCCGGGAGATGGGCAGACCTTCACACACGCCGGATCTTCACAGTGCATACACGCATCATGGCGCATAAGCCACTTAATATTACCTTCCACATCAATCTCATCGAACCGAATCAATGTCCAGGTATTATATGAGAGATCCGGAGGGTTCTGATATGAACCAGTAAAGGTCGTGTTTTCTGCTGGTAGACCATTCCACTGTTTACATGCAACCTGACATGCCCTGCAACCCGTACATTTTGTTATATCTATAAGCTTTATATATTCTGCCATGGCTTACCCCCTCACCTTATTTATATCTACAAGAAACGCCTTGTACTCCGGGATCATGGTGTTTGCATCTCCGACAAACGGGGTCAAGTCGTTCGCAATGCTCCCGGTAGCCCTCCCCTTATATCCGAAGTGCCACAGCATCCCAGCCTGATGATGGATCTTGCCGTTTATCTGAAATGGCTTGAAGCGCTTGGTAACCATGGCATATACCTCAATACCTTCCAGGTTCCTGATAGAGGTAACCTTCACTTTGTCCCCGCTCTTTACACCTTTTTCCTTCGCAAGCTCCTCACTCATCTCCACGAACATATTCGGCACAAGTTCGGCGAGCCACGGCAACCACCTGGTCATCTGACCTGCCTGCCAGTGCTCAGTAATCCTGTATGTGGTACAGATTATAGGGAATTTTTCAGCATCAGGGCTGCCGTAGGTGCATGCGCAGCAACCTTCCGCAAGCATAGGATCACATACCCCTTTCTGGATCTCCTTGTCCCAACGCATGATCACAGGAGACACCTGTTGCGAGGACATGAAATTCTTTATCTGTGACTCAAGCGGTTCATAGTGCTCAGGGAATGGCCCATCTGCCAAACCAGGCGCAAAGAGCCTCGCATGGCCATGGGGTAACATAATAAATGGATATTTAGTCCCTGGGGCCCAACCCCCATCCGGCACATCACCCTTCCATTTCTTTGTCAGCGCATCCCACCAGATCACGGGTTTGTCCTTTGCCCAAGGCCTGCCTTTTTTATCAACACTTGCCCTGTTATAAATGATCCTCCTGTTTACAGGCCAACACCAGGACCAGTTGTGATAGAAACCAAGACCAGTGGGATCCGAAGTGCTACGCCGCATCAACTTGTTTTCAGTATCCGATATAGAGTTGCAGTACAGCCAGTTACCACTGCACGTAGAACCGTCTTCTTTCAGGTATGCAAAGCTCGGCACCATCTGGCCTGCCTTGTAAAGTTTGCCCTTCACCTCTGTGTCTTTCAGGAAGAATCCATTTATCTCTTTGGCCACCTCATGCACAGATGGATGATGGAAACTGCCATCCAGACCCTTCTTGCCATAATCCCATGTGAGGTTGAGGATGGGCTTAGGAAATGCACCCCCTGCTTTATAGAGATCCTTTAGCCTGTAGACAAGCTCGGTCATAATGGCCAGATCATCTCTTGCCTGTCCTGGTGGATCCACTGCCTTGTACCGCCACTGGGCCCACCTGCCGGAATTGGATATAGACCCCTCCTTTTCCATGGATGCCGCAGCAGGCAGCAGAAAGACCTCGGTCTTGATATCAGAAGGATCCACCCCTGCATCCTTCTGCCAGAAACTTGCCGTCTCAGTCTCCCAAAGGTCCACGGCCACTAACCAGTCAAGCTTTGCAAGGGCCCTCCTCACTAAGCGGGCACTTGGACAACCCACGGCCGGATTCTGCCCCCAGCAGAACAGGCCCTGAATATTGCCCCGCGCCATCTGTTCGATGATTGGGATAGTGGAATAATTCACACCATCATCAATCTTGGGCATATAGCGGTATGCCTCTTCCAGATCCACATCCCGCCAGAATGCCTTCAGGAGGCTGGCGGCATACTTGGGATAGTTGCCCCACCAGTTTGCGCTCATCTTATCATTGCTCTTTGGGGTATTGGCCTCCAGGTACTCCGCATAGGTCTGCAAAGATGCCTTTGGAGTCTTCAGGTAACCTGGCAGTATATGGAACAGGGCTGCATGGTCGGTTGACCCCTGCACATTGCTCTCTCCTCTGAGCGCATTGATGCCACCGCCGGCCACACCAATATTACCCAAGAGAAGCTGCAATACTGCATATATCCTCACATTCTGAGAGCCATACGTATGCTGCGTGGAACCCATAGCGTACATGATAGTAGCGGACTTCTCAGGCTTGCAGGTTGAGGTGTAGAGATCGTACACCTGATTATAAACCTCTGGATCCCCTCCAGTCATACTACACACCTTCTCAATGGTGTAGCGTGCATAATGTCGTTTCAGGAGCTGGAACACACAGTTGGGATCATTCAAGCTCGGATCTTTCTTGGGGTTGCCATCCTCATCGAGCTGGTAGGCCCATGTGGACTTATTGTACTTACCACCATTGAGGCCTGAAAAGACACCATCAAGATTAACAGGCCCCTTGAAACTTGGGTCAACCAGGAAAGCAGCATTAGTATAATCCCTTACATAGTCCCACTGGATTCTCCCATTCTGGAGCGCATAGTTTATCATCCCACCTATAAAGGCAATGTCAGTGCCGGATCTCAGACGGGCATAAAGATCAGCTGTGGCCGATGTGCGTGTGAACCTGGGATCAACATTTATAAGCTTTGCACCCCTTTTTTCTCTCGCCTCATTTACCCATTTGAATGATATAGGATGATTCTCTGCTGCATTAGACCCTATGATCATAATGACATCAGAGTGTTGTAAGTCTATCCAATGATTTGTCATTGCCCCACGGCCAAATGAGTTCGCCAGACCGGCGACTGTGGAGCTGTGTCAGATACGGGCCTGATGTTCTATATACACCAGGCCAAGTGCGCGTTTAAATTTTACCAGGGGGTATACCTCTTCATTATCCAAGGAAGCCCCTCCGAGAGAGGCAATGTTTTCTACCCTGTTTACCGTCTGCCCCTTCTTGTTCTTAGACACAAACCCCTTGTCCCTTGTGCTCTTTACATTCCTTGCAATCTTGTCCAGTGCCCATTTCCAGTTTACTTCTTTCCATGAGCCTGCACCCGGGGCCCTGTAGAGTACCTTATTCATACGCATATCATTGTTGGGTATCTGGTATAATGCACTACCCTTGGAACATAAGGAACCTTTATTAATGGGGTGATTGGGATCACCCTCAGTATTGATGACCTTGCCATCCCTTACATGGGCAATAATCCCACAACCTACACCACAGTACGGACAGATAGTAGGCACTTCTTTGGCATAGCGAATCTTTCTGGGTTGAGCTAATCCAGGCCTTACACCTACCCCTACCCCAATGCCAGCAGCTGCTAAAGTACCACCGGTAAGCTTTAAGAAACTCCGCCTTGTAATGTCCATAATGCCCCCTCTCCTAATTTTAATTGACACTATTTTTATTAATCTTCCAATTTATAACAGATTAAAAAGGGGTAAGACAACAAAAATTTATATTATAATCTATGTTTTTTTAAGCATATTCCGTGGTAGGCAATAATATTGAAGTTTAAACTAAGAAACCTTTGCGCCTGTTCCGCATGTGGCGAACTCCTCGCAATAGTAGAAAAGCTATTGTGCAAAGGTCTTCACGAACCCAACCAACAAGACTGTATAACAAGTTTTTCATGTAAACCATCATGTCCGCAAGGCAGACACAACCAAAGATGAAAACACCCTTCCTCGGGATGGGTTCCTCTCTCGCTTGCCTGCATCGCTCTTTGATACATCCTTTAGGCTTGCTTACGGGCGCTCCCTATTCGCCTTTCAGGCTCAGAAGGGAGCGATACCCC
>JAGGYK010000059.1 GCA_021162585.1 Deltaproteobacteria bacterium | reverse complement strand
CTCATCGAAAGGTGCGTGTAGTCACGAGAAAAAAACTAGTTGAAAGGCGAAAATTGGCTTGAAATTCCGTAAGTTATGCTTTAACAGAGGCCTTTTCTAAGGGGTGAACATTTGTCGAAATGACAAGTTGTTGGGACTTTCAACTAACTTATCAAGATAGTTTCGGTTACAGTGCCGAGAAGCGGCATAATCTAGCTTTTTACGAAAGCGTCAAAGTTGGCTCTATCCATCACCCAATGGAGTATTTGCCGGTATCTTTTCAGCAAGTTCATCTGCCAGCTGCTCTCCGGAGAACCTGGCCAGCAAAATGGCGCCAAAAAGGATTGCAACCAAGCCAATAATCCTTAGGTCCCGGTAAAGCGCCTCCTTAGGAAAGGCCTCTCCCATGGCAAACACACCCATGAAGATGGTAATCAGTCTAGAGCAGAAGTCTGATACGGCTGTCACCACAAGGGCTCTGCCCTGCTGGTAACCACGGGAGAGTAGAAAAAAACCAACGAGATAAAACACGATTAGCCAAGGAGCAATAAAACCAAACGCAGTGATATACGCCTTATCGTTAAGACAAACCAGTACAGCCTTGGTTGATACATCGCCTAATCCCAGCAGCACACCTGCAAAGATACTGAATATCACCAGCCAGTCAAAGCCGAGGTTGAATATCTTTCTGGCCCCATAAATCATAAAGCAAATTGCGATAGCTGCCCCCACGGCCGGGACCAATTGTGAGGGGATCATTACGCTGACGGTTTGATTTTCTATAGGTTCGCTAAGCCCAAGCGCGACAATACCACAGGTTACGATAATCACGCCCATCCACTCCCGGATTTTAAGATGGTGATCCAGAAACAAGATGGAGAAGAAGGCAAGTATCACAAATCCTGATCCCTGGATGCATCGGGCCAGAGACACAGGGGTATAATTCAGGGCAAAGGCAAACAATCCCCAACCCAGCCCGGAGATGACAAGGCCGGCCATCCATTTTTTGGAGAACACAAAGGCCTTAATAATTTTAAAGATGTGCTTTCCCATTTCAATCCGCGGCAGTGTATCTGCAGCCTGTTTCTGCCACACAATCCCCACGTCCCAGCAAACAGCGCAAATGGTAATCAACAAGATGGATATCCAGATAGACATAACCTACACCTCTGTATGAAAAAATACTTGGGCTAGCACCCGTAGATTAGCTCGATTTATAAGCTGCCAATTAAAATACATCTTGATCCCTTTCGGCCTTTAAGACCCACTCACATTGGATATTTAAGATCGATCATTGCCTCCTGCTTTGGCAAGACCGCGCCGGTGTCCAGGTAGTATTTGACGGCCTTGTGGATGGCGATACGGATATCGCTTTGAGGAAGCCCCAGTTCATTCACTGCTTTAGAACAGTCCACAAATTCATTGTAGTGGGTGTGGACGGCCTGCTCGATAGAGACCATTGGCGGGATTTTGGTGATATCCGCTATAAATTCATTGACCTCAGCCACCATCCGAATCACTGGCTTGGGGATCTTTATGCTGGGTGCTTTCAAACCTGTGAGCTTTGCAATCTCTTCGAAGAAGTCCTTTAAAAAGGTGTTGTGATTGCCAAGAATATATCGCTCGCCTGTCTTGCCTTTCTTATCTGCCAGGATATAACCTTTGGCCAGATCCTCGACATCTATGAGATTCATGCCTACGTCTACATAGGCAAACATCTTTCCGTTTAAGAAATCGAGTATGGTACGTCCGGTAGGTGTCGGGATATAGTCCCTGACCCCGATTGGAGATGCGGGATTGACAATGGTAATAGGCATCTTGTCAGTATATTCAAAGGCAATCTTCTCACTTCTAAACTTGCTGTCCCTGTAAGGGGCGTGCAGACAATCCTTTTCTTCTGGAAAGTCATCTTCAGTGGAGAGTCTGTCAGGATAGAAGCCAACCGAGGAGATGGAGCTGGTGTATATGACCTTTTCAAGATCGTATTTTAGTGCACATCCGAGGATGTTCCGGGTACCTTCGATATTAGTCCGGCGGATAAAGTCACCGCCTTTGGGGTGCCAATGACGGTATATGGCTGCAATCTGATAAAGCTTCCGGCAGCCTTTGAGGGCACGATCAAGAGAGTCTGGATCCAGCAGGTCACCGTCCACAAATTCGATGTCAAGCCCTTCGAGGTTCCGTAAATCCGAGGTGGATCTTTTCAAAACCCTTACTTCATAGCCTTCGGCCAGGGCCTCGCGGACTACACTCGAGCCTATGAGACCTGTTCCACCCGTAATCAGCACCTTCATTTTCTAGTACCTCCTATAATTCCATATAACATTCCATTGATTTCCAACTTCACAATATGAAACTTTTATCAAAAAAGTATTACCTGTTTACGCGCATCTTCTCTTCCGGGACTAGGAGTCTTCTTATAATCCAGGTGATGTGCTCCTTGCGCCTTTTTAGCATATCTTTTGTGTATGGCTTTTCCTCAAAAAAAAGCGCCCCCATCTCAGAACTCATCGTAAAGTAGCCGAACAATACCTCATAGATCGAGTAGATGGTATGCTCCGGATCAACATCACGCATCTTATCCTTGCCCACCCTGTATTTAATATACTCCCGGACCTCCTGGATCAGAGGTTTAAATGCTTTCAGAAGAAGGCTTCCCTTGGCTCGGCCAGGACCCGAGAACTCCTGGCGCATGATCAGAGCGAACGCCTTATGCTTGTTCAGGAAGTCAATAAGCATGCTTATGAACTCATAAAGCTCAACCCCTGGGTCGGTGTCGTGGTTAAACCCCTTAGATGCAAGTGTGGCGAAAGAGCTGATTACCTCATCCAGCACAGCGTTATATAGATCCTCCTTGGCCCGAAAGTAGTGATAAATGGTGGCCTTGTCCAGTCCTGCAGCCTTTGCGATTGTCATCATACGAGCCCCGGAAAAGCCATGGAGGGCAAATTCCTTTTCAGCCGCCCTCAGTATCTTTCGGCGTTTATTGGTGGACTTTGTAGCGGCCTTTTTTTTAACCTGCCCGTTCATTTTCATCTCCCACTTTATTGTAACTATTTCTTTAAGAGCCTCTTTTCCATCTCAGGTATGGACTTGTCAAGTGCGTCTATTATCTTATCTATAGTGGGCCTATCAATAATCAGGGCCGGCGCAATGGACACGGTTTCCATAGTTGAAGAGCGGACATAGACGCCTTTTTCCCAGCAGAGATCCACCACAAGTTCCGGGGCAGAATTTTCTGGCTGGATCGGGGTCTTTTTTTCCTTGTCCGCAACCAGTTCGATAGTTGTCAATAGTCCTATGCCTCTTACATCCCCCACTGAATCATATTTCCTGAGGGTTTCAAGTCCTTCGAGCAAATACTTACCGTTCTCAGCTGCCCTTTGGACCAGACCTTCCTCCTCGATCACCTTGATGTTGGCAAGCCCTGCTGCACATGCTACTGGATGGTTCATGTAAGTAAAACCGTGCATTAGTGGCATCCTTTCGTCCTGAAGTTCTCCAATGGTATCATAGATGTCCCCTCTTATCACTGAAGCACCTAATGGTATGTGGGCAGAGCTTATGCCCTTGGCAAAACTGAGTATGTCAGGTCTGATCCCTCCCCAGTGCTCATGTCCAAACATCTTACCAGTGCGGCCAAAGCCAGTGATAACCTCATCAAGTATAAGTAGGATGCCATGCTTGTCACAGATTTCTCTGAGCCTGGGGAAATATTCCTTTGGCGGTGGGATAACCCCACCTGAACCGATTATTGGTTCTGCAATAATTGCCGCTATTGTATCTGCACCTTCGTCCTCAATGGTCTCCTCAAGCTCGGTAAGACACTCGAAATCGCAACCAGGATAAGTCTTATCAAATTCGCACTGGTAGCAATAAGGGGCCGCAACATTGAAAAAACCTTCAGGTAAAGGATCGATGTTCCAGTGGAAGGGGAAAATCGCAGTTGCTGCAGTAGTTGCCATGCCCATACCATGATAACCAAAACGACGGGATATAATCTTGTACTTTTCAGACTTGCCTTGGAGCGCCCAATAAAGCCTGACTATCTTGAAGTTGGTCTCATTGGTTTCAGATCCATCACAGGTGAACCAGGCCCTTGTAAGGTTGTAGGATGGATCAAACATGGACACGAGCTTGGCCGCCAGCTCAATAGAGGGCGGAGTAGACATGCCATGAAAAGAGGTGAAGTAAGGTAACTTCTTCATCTGGTTATGGACCGCCTCGATGATCTTAGGGTGGCTGTGTCCGACTGCAACACACCAAAGCCCGGCGAACCCATCTATCATCTCCCTACCATTGATGTCCTTTATCATCGTGCCTTTGCCTTCTACAATGATGCGGGGCGGATGATGCAGTTCAAAGTGCCTGGGGTGAGTCAATGGATGGATAAGATACTTTTTGTCCCACTCTATCATCAATTCTTTTTCAACCATGATATCCTCCTTGTATGTTTACAAATCATTATTTAATTGTTACGCCGCTATTACAACTCACTTCAATGAATTCTAACTAATATTCTAGATAATGACGGGTGGGTTGTCAAGGACAAAATCAACCAACTGGTTGGTTTTATTTTTTCCTTTTACCATAGGATTTCTTATGCTATAAAGCAGACAATGTTCATTTTTATTTTTTAAATACATCTCAAAAGGAGGGCGATAATGGCTGGATACTTGGGGAAAATTCTTTGGGTTGATCTGACCAGTAAAGATTTTAAGGAAGAGGCCCCTTCAGAAGATATCTATCAAAACTATCTTGGCGGTTATGGCCTTGGGGTATATTATATTTACAAGAACCTAAAACCTAAGACCGATCCCCTTGGCCCGGATAACATCCTTGGATTTTGCCCGGGCCTGTTCACAGGCACCCTTGCTCCTTTAACAGGCAGATGTATGGTATGTGCTAAAAGTCCACTCACACTCACCTGGGGTGATTCAAACATCGGTGGCTTTCTTGGCGTTTCCATAAAGAGGGCAGGCTGGGATGCAATCTTTTTCACAGGTGCTTCTACGGAGCCGGTCTATCTTCTTGCTGGTGATGAAAATCCAGAATTAATTGATGCATCAGATCTATGGGGTCTTGATGCTGTCGAAACAGAGAAAAAGCTAAAGGAAAGACATGGGAAGAATGCCCAGGCAGCCATTATTGGGCCTGCTGGTGAAAACCAATCCCTCATATCAGGGATTGTCTCTTCAGGAGGAAGGATTGCAGCACGAAGCGGGCTTGGGGCAGTAATGGGGTCAAAGAATTTAAAGGCAATATGCTTAAATGGAAAGGGGAAAGTCGATCATGTAGATAAGGCAACGACTCTCGTATTGGTAAAGGAATACAATAAGAGACTCAACCGTAATATGGATAACCTTGGCGCTAAGATGGCAACTAAAATAGGACCATCATTTGCAACATTTATGCGCCTTACAAAGGGGAATATGTCTCAATCTCATGCGATTGCAACACGCGTCTTTCGGTTATTCGGAACATCCTTTGCTACAAACGTCCAAATTGCCATAGGGGATACCCCTGTAAAAAACTTTGCCGGAGTCGGATACAGGGACTTTCCTGATAAGATAGCGAAAGAATTCAACACTCAAAATCTCAAAAGATGGATAACAGGTTCTCAGGGTTGTTTTAATTGCCCTATTCAGTGCGGTCATGTGATGAAGGTTCCTGAATTAAACATTGAAAGAACCCACAGGCCGGAATATGAAACCCTTGCCAGTTTCGGGCCACTAGTCATGAATAAGGATGTGGAAAAGGTTGTCGAGATCAATGATTACCTGAACAGGGCAGGGATGGACACGATTTCAGCAGGCGTTACAGTGGCTTTCGCGATTGAATGTTGCGAAAAGGGTATCTTAGTGAAAAAAGATTTTGCCTGCAAGGAATTTCCTGACGGATTTCTGCCAGGCTGGGGCGAGCCAGAATATCTCATGCCACTCCTTAGAATGATGGTAAATAAAGAGGGGATTGGCGAGTACCTGGCAAAAGGAGTTCAGGAAGCATCCCGTCATATAGGCAAAGGAAGCAGTGAGTTAGCCATGGCTGCAAATGGCCAGGAAATCCCGATGCATGATCCACGTAAGATAAAAGGATTAATGGTAACCTATTTAACAGATCCGACCCCGGGAAGGCATACTGCAGCAGGTCTTGAGTATAGTTCGATCGGTGAAATAAACAACTTCATAGATAAGATTAAATTTAAACTTGGGAAAGATCCCTTGGTTGCAGGTGCTGAGCATGCAAGGTGGGCAAAGGTAATGCAGGTAATCAATTCAATCGGTCTTTGCGAGTATGCCACATGGTTTGAAAAATACCCGCTCCTGGAATTTTTCAAGTCGATAACCGGGTGGGGTTACACGGTGGATGACATTTATAAAATCGGGTGGCGAATACAGGTCCTCAGGCAGATGTTTAATGCTAGAGAGGAAAAGATCAAGTTCGATATCCCGAATCGGGCGCTTGGCAATCCTCCCTTGAAAAAAGGGCCGCTTGCCAATGTGAGGGTCAAGCCAGCGAGGTTTATCAAGGAATATTTCAAGCATATGGGATTTGACGATAAAGGTGTTCCAAAGCAGGAGACCCTTGAGCAATTGGGATTGGATTTTTGTATTAAGGATTTAGAAAACGCTTCTGGATCTCCTATTCCTGAATTTGAATAAAACCCCATGACCGTGGAAAGAGAGGTCAGGTCTTCGTTTGACCTTTGCTTTTAATTATGATACCTAAATGACATGATCAGGCCATTGAGAATAGAATATCCGAATGCGTGGTATCGCATAAGGGACCGTGTGAGGCAAAATCAAGATCTTTACACTAATAAAAAGGATCGCAAATTTAGAAAACGTTTTGAAAAGGTAGAAGAAATGTTAAATAAAGGTCAAACGAAAATTTGGCCTTCTTCTCCTTTAGAATATATTGAACTGTTGCTTAACAATAGGCCAAGAAAATGCTTAAAGTATTTTACTCCATTAGAAGCTATATAATCAGAGAGTGTTACGCTTAATGGTTAAATCCATGAAAATAATTCCCCAATGGTTACAGCCGATTGGACTAAGCCGATATGTCTATAAATGGTGCAAAGGACTTTGGGTAATAAATTTATCTCTCATATGAAAAGAACGGTTAATCTCCAGCCCCCTGAGGTTTACACTTTAGGGGAAGAGATGGCCAACAGTATTACCCATGGCATTGGGGCTGTCCTTAGTGTTACTGGGCTAATCGTGTTAGTGATTTTGGCTGCATTGTACGGCGATATGTGGCGGGTTGTGAGCTTTAGTATTTACGGTATCACACTCATTATTTTATACCTGGTTTCAACCCTTTACCACAGTTCTCAAAATCCTCGGGTTAAACGGGCCTTTCGCTTTCTTGACCACGCCTCGATTTTTCTCCTCATTGCTGGAACATATACCCCTTTTCTGTTGGTTAGCATGAGAGGGGCCTGGGGTTGGACATTGTTTGGTATTATCTGGGGATTGGCTTGTTTGGGGATTGTTTTTAAAGCCCTTTTTATGGGGCGTTTCCGAATATTTTCTGTAGTGATCTATATCTTGATGGGATGGTTATGCGTGATTACTTTGAGAGAAATGTTGGTCAGTATACCACTTGGTGGTATGTTGTGGTTAGCAATTGGTGGGGTAACCTATACCGCGGGAGTCATTTTTTTTGCTTGGAAACAATTACCATACAACCATGCCATCTGGCATATGTTTGTATTGGGCGGGAGCATTTGTCATTATCTTTCTATACTCTACTTGTTGCCCTGACCCCGTTTCTGCGCAAAAGAAAAAACAGCCCGGCTTTGGGTGTCAGAGTGAATGCGATTGTTAGGGCTAAAAATATTTTAATTGATTTTATACCGTTTTAATGGCATAATGCAATAACAAATTACAAGGAGGAGTTTAAAATGCCAGCTTTAACTGTAAAAAATATCCCTGACAATCTGTATCAAGAATTGAAATACGTTGCGAAATTACATCATCGGAGTATCAACAGTGAGGTAATAGCCTGTTTAGAGCATGCATTTTTACATAACCAAATTACACCGGAACAACGTTTGAAAAATGCTCAAACACTTAGAGCAAAAATACAACCTGATATTATTACAGAAAAAGATATTATGACAGCTATTGGCGAAGGAAGGCCACAATTGTTGTTGCTCCTACTAGTATATCCTACAATTATATGAGTACCTCCCCTACTCCTAGCCG
>JAGGYK010000171.1 GCA_021162585.1 Deltaproteobacteria bacterium | reverse complement strand
TTTGTTTTGTATCTAATCGGGGGCTTTTTCAGGTGGTGGAGCTTCTATCGTGTTCTGTTCGGGTGCACCTACCTTGCCCACGGCAAATCCATCCTCACCTATTTCCATCTCCGGGGGCTTTATATAGATATTGAGCTTTATCTTGGTGGGCACCAGATCTTCTCCGCATGCCTTACACCTATCCAGATAATCAAAGCTTATATGTGAACATCTTGGGCACATCATATCTTTAAATCTCCTTTTATTGTTATCTTAACTAATATCGGTATAATAAAACAAGATCATTAGTAAAGTACATATACTTAATTGGGTATAAAGGATATGAAACTTGTAACCATTCAGGTATCAAAGATATCCGCCGAGACAAAGCAGGGTGTGTAGGCATGTCTATCACCACAAACGCCTCTTTATCTTCCATTTCCTTAACATTCCCTAGAAATTAAATCGACTGTGGAGCTTGTTCTGGCTTCTTGCGCGGGCCATATATGATAAACCTAGGAAGATCGTAGCATGTCTTCTTTGCAATATAAAAGGGCGCTCCTGTTGCATATAAACCTAGATATGCACCAGACCTAACTATAACCCCATGAACGGCTGGCCCAAGCCCCATGTAGTATGAATTTACTTCTGAGATGTGCTTCCCTTTGGCTACTACTATGGGTAGTATACATATCATTCCAAACGAGAATTCAACCAACCCTACTGCCGCGGCTGGGGGTAGACCGGCAATAACCCCGGCAATAAGCCCGACCTCTCCACCTATAAAGGAGGGCACTTCTACAAATAGCCCTTCTCCCCTGTAAGGCTTGGGAATAGAATCTCTCCACGTTTCGCCTTC
The DNA here is from genome assembly GCA_021162585.1 of Deltaproteobacteria bacterium. Lineage (GTDB taxonomy): Bacteria > Desulfobacterota > Desulfomonilia > UBA1062 > UBA1062 > JAGGYK01. The sequence continues at coordinate 13,921 of JAGGYK010000171.1, read as the reverse complement.
TGGTAGGTCTGGGGGAAGGATATGGTAGTGTACTTGGGAACATCATCTCTCCTTGACCCTGTTTCGTCTGCCTTTGCAGGGCCGGTTAAGAGAACAAATAAAAAGATCGCTGCAATTGTTATGGTATAGCGAACTTTCATGTTTAGTATCCTTTCAAGTTAGCCCACCAATCCTTTAAATGGGAGGTTTAATAGCCAGGCCATGCGCATCTCCTTTGTCTCACCCCTTTGTCTTCCTCTAACCGGCTTTGCCCATTCAATTTTCTAAAATAAAAAAATGCCTAACAAAACCATTGCAATTCCTCCGGCCCGTATATACCATATCCAGAAAGGAGACTTCAATACAGACCATTGAGCCAATTTCGTAGATCTCCAGCCAGGTATCCGCAAATTGGAATACAAACCGAAATCAAATATTTTTTTTGCAAAAAAGAACATTACTAACCCTATAGAAATACCAATAATATTCACAATATTTTGACGTAACACAATTTTACCCCTTGTATTGACCCTAATTACTCCTTATGAGGCAAAAAGCAAGACCTGACCCTAATTACTCTTAATTTTTTCAGCAAAAATTATACCCTTTTAAGTGAAATTTTAACCTACTGGATTTCTGCCTTTTTTTGTTTTTAGTTCGGCAATGTTACTAATTATAAAGAAAAAGTTTTCTCCATATATGTAAACTCTTTCTCATAAAGGGAGATGTTTCTCTTTCTTTTCCATCCTATAGTATTTTATATTTAATAAAATCAAGTGGTTATGTACAGATTGTTTAGGCATTTTAATTGCATTTGGAAGTAGGGGATGTATAGTTTGATTAGGTATTTCTAATAACAGGGAGGTGTACCATGAAAGGTTATTTACGGGTAATTATTGTTTGTATGGCCTTTTTTGTTCTTGTGTTATCAGGTTGTTCGTCGTCAGATGATGATTATATACCATCAGCAACAGGTTCGGGTAATCAAGCAACAGGTGAAAATCAAGGCGATGATAACGGGCAGGACGAGCCCCTGGAAGGCATAGAGGCAGTGCTGGCTTCCCAGGGGATGACGCTTGTGGATCAGGTCACTTATGACGGAGACACAGGTTACCTTGCTGAATATGATGGCAAGTCCTCGCAAGGGCATAATGCCAAAGGCGAGTTTGTGGGGCCTTTGCCCAAGTACTGTCTTGTATTGACTGGATCACCCTATAATATGGGTTATCAGATGGGATACTTAAGGCCTGAGGCCACCCAGAAGATGGCTACAGAGTTTCTAGAATACATCCTCTTTAGTGAGCTTGAATTATTGGGTATTGATATGTCACCAGATGACCCTGGGGCAGAGGCATTGTTTAAGCTTATTTATAAGGAACTTCTGGTAGTTTGTACGAAAACAGAGCCAAGTATCCCGGATTACTTGAAACGAGAGATGTCAGGTGTTGCGCAGGGCGCTATAGATGGAGGGTATCCTACCAGTTATGGAGATATCCTTATAATAAACCAAGGGATTGATGCCTTGTTTTCCACCCTGGCTTCTATCCTTATCCCAGCAACATCAGATGAATCAACAGATTTCCTGAATGACCTCCGGGACATAATAGATACATATCCGTCTCTTAAAGACAAGATCCTGATACAGGATGGCAGGGTTATATTTCCCGATGCAAAGGGATTTTTTCCAAGATTTGGATGCAATGAGTTTGTGATATCTGGTAATGCCACCACTGGCGGCCAGACATATCATGGAAGAGATTTTATGTTTGCAACTGCAGGGGTTTATCAAGATGTAGTATCCATGGTAGTATATCTGCCTGATGATGGTTATCCCTTTGTATCCGTATCGCCACCAGGTTTTGTTGGTAAGGTAACCGGTCTGAATAGCGAGGGCCTGTCCATGGGTCAGGATATCTCTTTGGGTAATGCCTTTAATTCTGATCCTGGTCTAGGCTGTATGCTGCTAATAAGGGATATACTTCAGCATTGTTCAAATCTATCCGAGGCAGTAGAGCGTGTCAGAGCAACTAAGCGGGGTGTACCATGGGACTATATCATTGGTGATGATGAAGAGAACGAACAATGGGGACATGGTGTAGTGCTTGAGGAGGGCAGGAGCTTTCCTCCGTTTGATGGCCCGGATCTGCTGCCAGATTGGGAATACTGGCTACTCTCAGGACTTCCTGTAGAGATCAATGGAGAAGAGATCAACTTAGGCATAGATTATATAGACAAGCTGGATGATGACCAGCTTGTATTTGACGATGATGAGGGAAGACTTGTAATCGACAGGGGTGTGATGGTAAGGGGCTCTAAGTGGCAATTTCCTTCTGAGTTCAGGGATATAAGCTTTGGCATCCCTGTGCCCAATCCATTTTTCCCCATGCTGGACAGGTGGAATATCTGGATATACTTCCCTGACCAGGTAGAGACAAATCCTGATGTGGTAGTTGCAACAAACCACTTTATAATACCCAGGATGAGGTTTACGCAGTTTGAGCCAATAGTATATCTGGGTTATGCCATCGAGCCGCTTCCTGAGTCAGTCTGGAGATATGAGACCATGGTAGATCTTATCCTTGATAACTATGAAAATATCGATTTCTTTGGCCCTGATTCAGAACAACCTGCTGAAGGCTCAGCAGGTTGGATCATAGACTTCTTGAATCCAAATGGTGAAATAAACTCATCTGCATTTTATAGGGATAAAGACAAACCTTTGGATGGAGAGGTTGAAGGTCATCATGCGATTATGAATAATACAACAAAAGAGATAAAAGCCTTGTTTGGCTATTATCAGGATCCATGGGTTGGAATAAAACTGCAGCCATTTGTTGACTGGGCCTATGGGACAGAAGAATGAGGAGTGCATCATACAGCAGGTGGTTCAGTCCATGGTCACCACGCAATTATAGACAATAAGAACCTTATAATGGAGGCCTTATTCGGGTATTATGGCCCTGACCCGGACCATAGAACACCATGGGCCAGGGTTGATCTTGCAGAATTTATCAGTGAGTAAAATAAAAGGAGGGGTACAAGCAAGGATATATAATCAAATCAGACGAGTTTGAGGATGTCTTATACTCCTTGTATGAAAACGCCATAGGCCGTTGTCCGTTATTCGTTCTCCGTTATCCGTTTATAGGCACAAGACATTAGGCTTGGGGGATAAGGCTATAAACTATTCAGGTGGATAGGCTAAAGGTCCTGTTAAATGCGACCTTTGGTCGCCCTGCCTTCGGCAGGATTTAACAGGGTGAAGGTTTTTAAGGAAAAGATTTACAAAACCCAATAATAGCATAGCCATTCAAGTATACTGTCTCCAAATACGGCTTTTGGCGCCCAGGGGATATCAGTATCCTTCAGTCTACAGCCTTCAGTCTAATAACCTGAGCAGTTACGAATACTTTACGAGAGGAGAGATGGGGGCTTTTGAGCGGTACTTTCTTCTCTTAGTAGATGGCCGCTGGGAATAGGGTTTATGATAATGTTATTGCCCATATTTTTTGGGTATTGCCATGAAAATTTGATCGAACAGATAAAAGGAGGGGTAGCTTTTGGTGGCTCATATGTACGAGCTTTATCATCGAATATCCACAGCAACGTATCGTTAGAGCTTCATCAAAGAAAGTGGAGGAGATTTGAGCAAAACTATAGATCATTCCCATTATGATTGTCTTCTGTGGCTTTGTCTCCTGATAGGCATAGCATCCCCTGCGTATGGGGATAATTCTTCAATGCTAGGGCTGTCATCCAGGGCATCGGCCATGGGAGGTGCCCTCACTGCTACCGCAGATGATTATACTGCAACCTATTATAACCCAGCACTTCTTGCCTGGACCTTAAAGGATAATGAATGGCTCCAGACAGGGGCTACCTTTATTTATACCACACGTGATTTCGAAGTAGTAGATACCACAGGGGCCAAGGTTAAGAAGAATTTTGAAACAAAAGGCGTTGCCCTGGGCCTTACCATGGACCTTGATCGGGTGGCAGGGCTTAAGAATTGCAGCCTTGGGACCAGTCTCTATGTACCCACAGATGCCCTTCTTTCAATTGATATTCCCACTACTGCCAATGAGTATTTTTTTCCTATCTATGATGACTTAGGTAAGGGCATGAGTGCATATACAGGCATAGCCTATAAGATTGGCGAGAGGTTATCAATTGGTGTTGGGGCAAATTTTTTACTGCGCCTCCCAGATACTGATACACATATTATAGCCTTTGTTGATGCTGATGAGCTATTAAATAATCCTGATCTTATCAAGGATTTGATTGAGAAAGGTGAATTGCCCCTGGGCAGTAGTGTTGTTGTTCAGCCTGGTGTTAATCGTGAGTTGGTTTTAAAGGTAGCGCCTCATGCAGGTGTAGCTATGGATATCCTGGATTGGCTCAGGATAGGCTTAAGTTATCGGAGCAAGATAGGTGGCCTGTCTGATGGCTGGGAATATATCTATATAACCCCAATAGATAAGGATGGTCATGTGGTTGAGGATCTGGCCTCACGTCTGCCAGTGACCCAGGTACCTATAAGTTACTATGCGTACTTTAGCCCGAGGGAGTATTCTTTTGGAATAGGGATAAAGAGGGGGAGATTCTTAGTAGATCTAGATATAACCTATTCTATGTGGTCAGGGTATAGAGGGCCGCATAAAGAAAGACCCCCAGAGTTGTTTAAAGATACATGGAATCCCAAAATAGGTCTGGAATTTTATCTTAATCACAGGATAACCCTGCGGGGTGGTTATGTATGGCGACCATCACCAGTACCTACACAGAGGGGCCAGACCAATTATCTGGATTCCGATACCCAGATCCTGTGCGGAGGTATTAAGTATCAAATAGGGCGCAGCAGCCTGCAGGCCCATTTGCAGTATCATTTGTGGGAGGATCAGGACGTAGAAAAGGGAGGTAATCTGCCAGCCATTAAGTACAAAGGTTCTCTCTGGAATACAGGCCTGAGCTATATTACGGAGTTTTAAGCATGGGGATAAGGATATTAAATAGGTTTGTCAGGATATCTTTGGTAATTGGCTTAATACAGGGCTTTTTTATCCTTACGTATAGTTTGCCAGAAGCATGGGCTGGTATGGGGGAATTGACTGGCATAGGTATCCGTTCTCAATCCATGGCAGGCTCAGGTGTGGCTTTAAATATAGACCCTTCAGCATGCTATTATAACCCTGCTGGCCTAACAGGCCTGTCCTTTAATGATGGTCTTGGATTTAACCTTGAACTGGGTGTATCCACATTTGACCTCAAGGCATATACCAAGCATTCTACAGAAGAAAGGCATACACCCAGGGGTCTAGACTCGGCGACCAATTTAAATCTCAGTATGGCCTGCGATATCGGACGTCACCTCTCCGATTACATAGGTAATCGCGCCTTGGTCATGGGTGTAAGTGTATTAGTCCCTACGGACAGTCTCTATTGGTGGCGGATACAATTTCCTGAAGAGGAGCTCTATACCTTTTATTATGATGATACACATCGTATTGTAGCAATTGCAGGCCTGGGTATGGAGGTCACGCCATGGCTTTCAATTGGGGCCAGTGCTAATTTCCTTTTAGAGCTTGAGACAGATACCATTGGTCCAGCCTACATTACTGAGGATGATCTAAATAAATACACCCCTGGCCTGGGTGGTGATGGAAGTGAGACCTATGTAGTCATGAATGCCACACTAGGTGAGGCCCAGAAGACCATGCTGGAAATCTCGCCCATTGTCGGTATCCAGATAAGGCCTGCAGATAGCCTTATATTAGGTCTTACATATCGGGGTGAACTCTACATGGATGATTATGGTTTTAATCTAATCATGATACATGTCCAAGCTGAAGGCATCCCCCCTATAGAAACAGACTTTCAGTATTATCATCACTTTGCACATTATTATACCCCTGATCAATGGGCATTAGGTCTGTCCTATAGATTTTCAAATAATCTTTTGGTAACAACTGATGTGACCTTTATGAAATGGTCTACATTTCTAGATTATTTCCACCACAGGCCAGTAAATAAGTTTAAGGATGTGTATTTGCCCCGAATAGGTATAGAGAAGTGCATCCTGAAAAGGCAGAGATTGATAGCAGGGCTTCATGGTGATATGATCCTGCGTGCTGGTTATGGATTCTGGAACTCCCCGGTGCCTGAGCAAAGGGGTGAGACCAATTTTTTAGATAATGACAAACATATCCTTGCATTAGGTTGTGAGTGGGCCCTGGATAATCTTGGTAGATGGTGGAAAAAACCAGTAAGCATAAACTCCATGTTTCAATACCATTATCTAATTGAGCGGACCTATCATAAACTAGACACAGGAGAAAGACTAAAATTGGGTGGTTATGCCTATACCACAGGCATTACAATGGAGTTTAAACTTTAGGATAAAGATATGTTTAACTTACGTGGGCCATGTAAGAACAAAAAGGGGGTATTGAGATGATACATACCAATAGCTCTTTTAGGAATATAAGAATCTGGGTGTTTATTGGATGGATATTAATGCTTGTATGGGGTTGTTCTGGTTCAGGGGGTAGTGGTACTAAGGACTATCGTCCTGAATTCTTGGAGAGGTATGCCACGGATCCAGAAGAGTTCTATGGGGATATAAACTATCCTGTTGAATATACACCACCTAGAGTAATAATTGAAGAGCCCATTAGTGGTGCTATATTCCCATTAGATAGAGAGATGGTAACAGTGGCAGGCAGGGTTGAAGAGGGTGATCAAGCAGTTGACAGGCTCCTGGTTAATGGAGAGATGGCTGATATAGGATCAGATGGTACATTTAGTGTAGATGTCCCGTTGGTGGATATGGGAGTTGGGTATGCGTGTATTGATGTCTCTGCAGTAGATACCAATGGATATTCTGGTAGAGATCGTATAGCAATCTTAAGGGGTACAAGTGTTCCAGTAGAAGAGCTCTCAGCACATGGAATAGGTCTTACCATCGGACAAAAATTCCTCAGTTGGCTAGAGTTGGTGGATCCCTTAATCAATCATGTCCTTTCTCAAGATGCCCTTATAGATGAAGTCATCAACACCCTGGCTGTATATCCTACACGGATAGATATTATCGAGCCTTTTAAGGCAGAGGTAGAGTTAACCATCAATGATCTTGGTATCCTTGAGGATAATGCAGTGACAATCAATAGCCTAAAAATCCCAGAGGACACAGAAGACATGGTTGATGCAGCCCGCCTCCTGGCAGACCTGAGTCTTAAGGGTTTGGAAATCGACGTAACTATCAAGTTTATAAGCCTGTTTGGCATTCCATTCCCAGACCAGTTACCACCCTCGCAAATAAAGATAAAGGTAAATGATATATGGGCAGAGGTTAAGATGCTCCTTGATGCCCTGGATCCATACCGCATCAGCATTAAGGTGGAAGATCTGGATACAGATATCAATGGCCTGGAGATTATCCTTGTTGATTTCAGTATCTTTGATGAGGATCTTCCCATAGAGATAAAAGATGGTCTGGCCTGGCTACTCAGCCTCACGGCAAGTGAATTACTAGATAATCTCGAGTTGGTTATTCATCTACCTCAAGATCCATTTAACATGGGCATGATCAATAATATCTTAAAGGGCTTAAAAATACCCATTACCGAAGGGACTGAGCCTTTGGACATAGGGTCTATGATACATGCAGGCTTCTCAGCCATGGATGCAGCCTTTGGGATCAGCAGTTTCTTTGGAGATGCAAGTCATTTCGGCGTGAGCCTAGATCTAGCTGCCTGGGCCTCGGATGATGAAATAGATGGCAGGAATTATCACGACTATGATGAGGTCATCTATTTACCACCTACTATTTCTGTAACAGATGCATTGAGCCCACTTGAAGGTACAGCATCTCTTGCATTGGCCATCTCTGGTGATATTCTCAATCGAGTGCTTTCTGCCCTGACAGATATTGATCTCGAATTATTTATTCCAGGGACTGATCTTGTCAAGGCATTGATACCAGGGCTTAAATTACCGGAGAATACTGTAATTAAGATCTCTCTTAATGCGCCACCCTTTGTGGATTTCAGGGAAGAAACTATCTCCGTATTTTTGTCTAATCTTATGACCAAGCTTTATATGAACACACTGGATGATAATGGCCTCCAACTTAGCATGGCACTTGATCTGATAGCAGAGATCAGCCCCGAGGTATCATTCCGTGATGGCGATTATTACCTTGATCTTGATCTATCCCTGCCAGAGTTTAATGTGTTCTATCTTGTAGACAGAATGGGCATACATCAGGCCTTGGACATAGAGCATATAGTTGATGTGCTGATACCACAAATTGTGGACATACTTAAAGAAATGTTAGGTAAGACCCCCCTGAAAATATGTTCTTCTGATTTAGAGGCCTTTTTAGAGCGGGCAGGTGGATCTATAGACCCGGATAACCCCATAGCTGGATTGCTTAAGGATTTGCCTCTGCCTGAATTCGCTGTTACTATCCCGGATATCAGGGTAGAAGGAGGATATGTAAGTGTCTTTATTAATCTGGATTGATCTGGTCTCCTATGATACGGAATAAAGGAGGGATTAGAGCTACTGGAAGTGGCTTTTAATCCCAAGATTTGATATATAACAAATAACAAGATAACTTATTAAACTGCTGGGAGGGATGTAGTATGAAGAAGGTTTTTTGTGCATTTGTTTTTTTGCTTGTCTTAACAATATCTCCACCTGCTGCACTTGCAAGGGATATCAATGCGTTTGAGTACGGGATCGTATATAATTATTTCGATTATGAAGAGGATCTGGTGCCTCCCTATAAAAGTACAGAGAGTGGATGGCTACCTGGCATGTATTTAGGCTACATCCACGAAAAGCCAAAGGCGTTTTACATGAAATCCTTCATGGAGTTTAGCTGGGGAAAGACTGATTATGATGGAACAACCCAGGCTGGTACCCCTGTAAAGGATACAACTGACAATAGTTTTTTTAGGTTGGAGATGGATATAGGCTACACATTTGGTCTTGGAAATAGTGCAATTTGCCCTTATGTGGGTTTAGGATATCGCACCTGGACAAGGGGTTTAGGTGGGCCTTATCCATATGACGAGAAGTATTCTTGGAGATATGTCCCTGTTGGGGTAAACATAGATTTCAACGTAAATTCTAGACTGAACATTGGTGCAAACTTCTCGCTTCGCTATATGTTTAACGGGGAGATGGAGCCCAAAAGCTCCTATTTTGAAGCAGGGAAAGGCAATCTTGGAAACAAAAGGGGCTATTTTGCTGAACTCCCTGTTTATTATAAGTTATCTTCATACATATCACTTATTGCTACACCATGGTATGCGTATAGAGAGATCGGGAAAAGCGACTACTTTTTCATTAATGATCATTATGCTTCTATTTCATATTATGCCTACGAGCCAGATAGTACTACCTATCAGTATGGGACTACCATAAGACTTGTATGGGAGTTTTAGACCCCTAAATGTCCTTTTGGCTCTTATCTTGAGGAAGATTAAAGTTGATGAATTCGTAAAAAGCTAGATTATGCCGCTTCGTGGCACTGTAACCGAAAATAACTTTTGATAGTTAAGTTATTTGAAAGTCAAGCTAAAAATTTATGGTATCATTTTTGCTAGTTTGTATGTAACGGAACGTCATTTTTATGAGGAGGAGATAAAATGCTGTCAAAAAAACTTTCTTTTCAACTCATTATCATTTTGATTGTCATTCCAGGTATTATCCATGCCAATATCCTTGAAGATGACCAAAAAAATTCTCACCAGAATCAAATATTTGATCAGGTATTATTAAACATAAGCTCAGGCCTTGATCCATTAGAGCATCTTAATGGTCTGTTTTGGGCATCGGATATGTTGGAGGAACTAAAAAAGATCCAACCTCAACAAAAACAAATAAAAACAAGTCTTCCAGATTGGTATGATTGTACCCAGGAGGGGGATACTATGGAAGACTTGTTTGGCCCTGGAAATGTTAATGCAATAACAGGCAACAGTGCCATGGCTGCAGGGTTTTCACAGAAAGGGGAACTTACGCTTCTCAGATGGCCTTCTCCAAGCTACTATGATCAGGTAAGTTATCTCACACCCTTTCTTACAAATGCATGTGAGACGAGAAAACTTTTATACCACGGTGCATTAGAAAACATGGGCTCATTTGCTGGGATTTATTATTATACAGACAGTGATGAGGGGATGACCTGGTTCAGGGATGATACATGGACTCATGAGCAGAAATATCTTCACGATGAATCAAATATTGTTTTGACTGTTTCTGAAAACAAGGCACTTAAGATCCGTGTAATGGTCTATGATTTCATAGTTCCAGACAAAAATGTACTTGTAAGGCATTTTAAACTAGAGAGGATAATCAACTCACCAGTTGTAAGCACAAATCTCATTTATTTTGAAAATCTTGACCCAGTAAATGAGAAGACTCCATATGTGCCAATAAGAGACGTCTTATTTGATAATATTTTAAATGATTTCTCTGTTATGTATCATTCTGAAAGGGATGTGCTCCTCCATTTCATACCAAATGAGAGGGACAGGTCTTTTATCAGAGAATATCTCCAATTATCTCAGGAAAATATAAATGATCTCATAGACTTGGGACTTGACTCATATTTTGGTGATCATGAGAACAATATTTATATTGCAATAGGTGGAGACCGCCCTTCTTATTCACATCAATGTGGATTACAATGGATTGAAAGGCAATTCAGCATTGTTGGTCCCCAGGGTGCTTATTATGATAGCCGTGATGGCTTACTCTCAAATAATCCAATATCACTTGGTCTTTCATCTGGTGCACTTTTATTTGATCTTGATCTCAAAAAATCAGATGAGGCTGAATTGACAATCTACTTTGCTGCATCTACTACTGCAGCTGGTGCCCTCGATCTCCTTGATCAGGCAAGGGGGGAAGGATTTAAAAAGAATATGGAGGAGACAGAAAGGTGGTGGAAGAACTGGATAAGCAGGGCAAATATGCCGGCAATTGATGATCCGAAGATCCTTGCTGTTTGCAGGCGTTCACTTATTGGCATAAGGAATGGCTATGACAAAAATACCGGTGCAATTGTTGCCTCCATAACCACTCAGCCTCCGTATAGTCTTGCTTGGCCAAGGGATGGGGTCTTTTTTGCATATGCCCTTGATGTAGCAGGGTTTCATGATATGGCAGAGAAGTCTCTTAAGTTCTATGCGAGGGTTCAGAGGGATTGTAAAAATAACCCTGATTTTGCATGTATCCTGAATCCCATTTTCAGGCTACGTTACAACTGGGAGCTTGATGGAACCTATGATATGAACTACTATGCAGATGGTGTTCCAGGAGGGCCTATCTTTTTCGAGATAGATAATTCAGGACTGATGGTCTGGATGATGTGGGAGCACTATGGCTTCTTCAAGGACAAAAAGAAAAAAAAGAATTATCTTGAAGAGATGTATCCTGCCATAAAAAAGACAACAAACTCCCTTGCCCTCTGCAAGGACCCTTCCAACAATCTCCAGTGTTGGGCCTTTGAGGATGACAATACACAACTCACCCAGGGCCTTCATGGGGCAATAACAGTTCACATGGCTCTTAAATACGGTATTGAGGCAGCAAAAGAAATAGGCGATGACCCATGGGTATGGATGGCATGGGAAGAGAGAAAGGAGGAGCTTGAAGAAGCCATTATTAATGAATTTTATAACGAGGAAGAACAGTGTTTTTCAGGAAGATTGGGTGCTGGTGCATGGCTTATATGGCCTGATAAATTCATCGAGTATACGGATCCGCGAATGTGTGGACATGCAAGATATCTACTTCAGGCCATCACACCAACGCTTAATAAGGAAACATGGGTAGGGGCATACGATGCAAAGATAACCCTTGCCCTTGCCAAGATGACTAAAGAGGAAAGAGAGTTATGTGGTGTGGATAGTAGCATGGAGGAAGGAGGCCTTGAGTGGGCAATACATGTGCTTATGAAAGAAGTCCCGAGTGATGAGACATCCCAATATGGAGAGATTTATGTAATTGGTGATTTTGATGGGGACGGAGAAAAGGAGTTTCAGAACAGGGTTGCTGTCCCCCATTTATGGGAAGGAGCACTTAACTACCTTTCTGCCATGGCATTCTATGGAAATTTAAGCGATTACAGTGCTACCGCAGAGGATGACACGGACATGACGACTGTCACTGGTAATGACATTCCCGTGAGTGGCGAAGGCAGTGACAGTGGCTGCTTCATCACCACGGCGTTCACTGATCGCTGATGATGCCGAAGGCCAGGCCTGAATGGGGCCTGGTCTTTATTCTGTACCTAAGATGAGCCACTTTTTTCAGGTCGAGCCGCCTTGCAGGTGATGTTAAGATCATCCACCAACTTTTGCTTTGCTGCTATCAGTAACGTAAAAAACCATGCCAAGTTTTTCTGCAATAGCACCAAACAGAGGCTTGCCCCTCAGTGGGTTTGCCCTGTATCTTGGATCATATCCCCTGTACCAACCATAATAGTAGACTTTAAGAAAACCGGGCCAATATCTAAACCCAAATATAGCTTATCCATTGCATAATTTATGACAGGCTCCCCTCATTCTGTTCTCTTTTCACCTGCCAGTGCTTTCCAACAAACTAATTAATCCTTATAGTCAGATATCTCTATATCCGCAAGTATGTTTGATTATCCCTAAGGGGAATATTAACTTGTAAATTTCCCGTAGCCTGCTACGGGGATATCCATATAGCCCTAAAATTTGCTTGAGGATGCTTATGGTGGTATGATAGCAGGTATGTCAAAGCATTGTCCAGATTGCAGGCTAAGGAGGCTTTGTTATGTCTACCAGAATAAATAAAGGAGAACTCCAAAATTTTGCCCAGGCCTTGTGCTTGCAGGAGATGCCTTTGGCTGTCTTTAGTACTGATGAAAAACCCTCAAGCGGCTTTACCCCTGGACAAGGATGGAAATTTCAATGTGTGGTATCTTGTATTCGCCTGGCTAGAAAGAAAAGGACTGCCTCCTACTTCAGTAGGGGACAAAACTTTTGTCCTGGTGGGATGCTCTATACCAATGTGATTGATGAGATCCCTGAGTTTATTGCACCGTATGTGTCCACAGGGATTCCTGGTGTTCTTGATGGGGAGAGATACTGCCGCACCCCAGAGATTGTTCAGCGTTTCTTAGAGGCAGTTAAACTTCCCCCTGATCCTCTCACCTATCGGGTGTTTAAACCCATTGAAAAACTTACAGAGGGCGAGACCCCGGAACTAGTTATATTCTATGCTCGGCCTGAGATTCTTTCAGGGCTGTATACCCTAGTCCAATATTATACAGGGGGGCTCAATTCAGTGATCACCCCCTGGGGCGCAGGATGTACTGCCTTATATACATGGGTCAAAAAATATATGCTTCAAGGAAAGGAGATAGCTGTGCTCGGTGGTTTTGATGTAACAGCCAGACCCCACATGGAACTTGAGGAACTTACCTTGAGTATGCCTTATAATATGTTTCTAGAAATCCTTAAATGCTATAAAGAGAGCTTTATCTTTACCAAAAGCTGGCCTCTGGTGAAGAGAAGGATAGGCAAGAGCCAAAGTTTATTTGAGACTGAACAGGATTCTAATAAATAACCATTCAGTTGCAAAGGCCTGAGGCACAAAGGCACAGAGCAAAGATCTGAATAGTACAATATTTTAAGAAAACTCCCCATATTAACCTGCACTTATGGGCGGTTTATAGAGCCTTACTAATTTTATGGTTATCACTTTGTGCCTTGCAGCCTTGTGCTTCATTGAGGATTACTTCTAATAAACCCGCATGAGCGATCCACACTCACAACGAAGGATGAAAACACCCTTCCTCGGGATGGGTTCCTCTCTCGCTTGCCTGCATCGCTCTTTGATACATCCTTTAGGCTTGCTTACGGGCGCTCCCTATTCGCCTTTCAGGCTCAGAAGG
>JAGGYK010000220.1 GCA_021162585.1 Deltaproteobacteria bacterium | reverse complement strand
CTCTTGGGTTGTTAGGTTATAATACTTTTTATAGTACAAAAGATTATTCAGAGTCTTTCTCAGGTCAATCTGTCTGAATTCGTAGGTGCCATCTTTATTTTGCCTGCATAACTTATAGAACGGTAGCATCTTAACATCTGTGAGTCTTACTACATCCTCTTCTCTAAGTTTCCCCTTTGATATCTCCAACCTTAGTATGCACGAAAGCCATGTTATGGGCAAACAATGCTCAAAAGACATTAGTTCTGAAAGTGAATAAGCAATAAAACCAGCCTTTTCTTTCTTAGTCACAGGATCAATATACCTATATTTTTCCATGGGCTGAAGCATGTGGGGATGATGACCGAGTATGATATCAACCCCAGCCTCCAAGATTTCATGTCCCCTGTCGATAATATTCTGAGTGGGATATGCCTCTAAATCATATCCCCAGTGGAGAGATGCAACTATAACATCTGCCCCTCTTTTCCTGGAAATATCTATGTGTCTCTTTATAAGAGATATATCAGTATCAGGCTCGTTTAAAAGCAAGAAATTGGCCAGATAGTCTTCACCCTCTGGTATGGAATCCTGGTTTAAAGAAAAGGTGTAGGCGAGAAAGGCAACCTTTATGCTATTCTTCTCTATTATTGGTATATTATCTTGTTCATTAGGATTCTTTGATGTCCCAACATGCAAAATATTCTTGGAATCAAGAAGCTCTAATGTATTAAACAGTCCATCTTTCCCCATATTCAAAGAATGATTACTGGCAGTTGACACAATATCAAGATGCCTATCGCCTTCCAAGAAAATATCCAGACTAACATCTGATCCATTAAGCTTAGGAGCTTCGGTTCCCAAAAAATCACTAAGTTTATTTCCTCTAGGTAACACTTTGGGAGGCCTTGTGAGATCAACCGGTATCTCCAGATTGGCAAACACGATATCACCAGAGAAAAGATAATCTCCAACATCATCCCATATATGGGACAAAGACTTCTTATCATACCCATAACTATGCATGATATCTCCACCTGCTGTGATTGACAACTTGCATGTAGGTTGAAAACCATCTGGTGGGAAAAAATCAAGGTCTTGATTTGCAAAGAATGTCTCTATTCCTTTGTCTTTTTCAGCTTTTATAACGGGCCGAAAAACTTTAAGAATTGTATAAATATAATCCAGTATTGACCACCTTTTTATATCAGGTAAAGGTCTTGAATATTGGAGTTTCTTTTTCAGCAAAAGAGCCCCAACAATCCCAAAAACAACTAACAAAATTATGATCATAAATTTCATCCTCCCATAGATTTGCGCTCGAAACAAACACTAGATATAGACTAACAAGCCCCCTTTATTCAATGGCCAATCTATCTTGCCAAACCAATCACATTCTCGTGTAACGATAAAATATCCATATCCCTATGAGATATATAAGTGCTGACACACGAAATACTGCATTGATACCCATAAAATCCATTACTATACCAGACAGTACAGGGCCTACGATAAAGCCAGCAGCCTGGACAGAGTCAAAAGTGGCCACAGAAAAACCAAGACCGATATCTCTGCTATTTCTTATTATCAAAGCACTTGCTGCAGGACCAGATAAGGCACTCCCTATAGCTGATATAAGTCCTATTACCATAAACCACCAGAAATCTTTAGCAAAAGGTAGAGAAAACAAGGCCATGGTTGTGATAAATGCCCCTGTGATAACAAAGGCGACTTTATTTTCTCTAGCATCTGCAAAACGTCCAAATGGCACTTGGAGTATCCCTGTAAAACAAACAATTACTGATACCAGAATACCTATTTCAGTGTTAGTTATATTATGCATCTTAGTCAGTAATGGTAAAAATACCATGATCCCACCTATACCTATGATAGTGATAAAGTTGAATACAATAAGACCCCTCAGTTTAGGTATAGCTATAAGTTCCTTAAAGGGATTTTTCGGAAGAGATTTTCCGCTATCTGGTCGCCTTTTTTGTGGAAGCAAGATAAAGGTGATAATACAGGAAAAAGCAGTGGCTGCAGCCATGGCATAAAAGGCAGAAGCCATTCCATATCTATCAGAAAGAAAACCACCCATAAAAGGACCTATTCCCATACCGATAAGGATTGAGATGTTAAATATTGCCATATATTGAGCCTCATTATCTTTTGTCGCCAATTCCCCTATATAAGCACCGACAATAGGAACCACCAAAGCATTGGCAACGCCCATAACCAGACGAATCACAATAAGATCCATAGGGTTTCTTGCCCAGGTAAAGGCTATACCAACAAGCGTGAACAGAAAAAGCCCCACTACTATCGGCGGTTTCTTCCCTACACGGTCCGAAAGTCTTCCAAAGAAGGGATTCACTATTGTCTTACTTATAGCGAAACTAGAAAATATTAACCCGATTAGCAGACCAGTGGCCCCCATGCTCTTAGCATAGATTGGCAATATAGGAAGTATTATAGATATACCTAAAGAAGTAGCAACGACAGCAATAAACAATACAACAAAAGCACGTATAATCATTCATTTATCCTTAATATTTATTGATGAGGGCATCGGCCCCTACATCTAAATTCAGTCATCAGCCGTCAGTCGACTTTAAGCTGATAGCTGTTTTCATATAAACCCTGCATGTCCTAGCGGACATCCGCCAAAGGCAAAAGACAGTCGATAGTCAGCAGTCGAAAACGTATTCTTATAGCCTTATCCTCCTAAGCCCAATGTCTTGTGCCTATAAACGGACAACGGATAACAGACAACGGCCTATGGCATTTTCATATAAACCGCGTATAAGCACTTTGCGCTCACAACGAAGTATGAAAACAGCTGTATGATAATGGAAATTTAGTTCATCAGCTTTTAGCAATGTAGGGCCCGTTCCCCGAACGGGCCGATGAGGGCATCGGCCCCCTACAGCTGAATGCTATTTTCATATAAACTTACCGAGCCTTTCTGGTCCCTGTCAACTGTTACATAATATACCCATAATATGAAATTTAATTCCCAAAAATGGTAAAAATTTGCCCTTCCTTTTTCAGCATTTTTTTGAGCTATATCCTTCAATCTCCTCTCTTAAGAACTCACCGGACTCTAAAATGTTTTTTAATAAAGCAAAGAACCCTGCAATATCCTTGCCCATACCAAGCCTGTGATCATAAGTCCACTCAAGGTGTGCTTTATTTGTCCTTTTATCAATTGCAGGTAGACCAAAATAACTTGTATGCTCACCCTGAAACCACTTCACGTCACGTGCAATTACGGCCAAAGAGGTCGGCGCCATTACCCGAGCCCTAATCCAAGGGATCTTGGTTAGTTTTAAAAGAAAGTACACTATTATAGGTGGGAGGCTTGCCATCTTTTTTAAGAATCTGATCTGATCAATCTCATCTTCGGGCAAGTTTATCATATCCCATATCTTTCTTGAAAGCTCCAACACATTGTGTTTCTCCAGTTCATTGAATACAATAGGGCATGATTGATCCTTCTCTCCTGCAATCTCCCTTACAATTATCATTGATATATCAATAGTATCGCTCTCCCAGCTCCCGCCCCAGGGAAGAGAGGACACATAGCCGCTAAATCTCCTGTAAGGTTTATACCCATTCTCGTCTTCGTAATCATACGCAATAGCAATTGCCTTCATAAGTATAGCTGGGAGCCGTAACTTGTTTCTAGGTTCTTTGTCTTTATTATACTCCTTCATCAATCGTATAATATTAGTGAAATCAATCTCTTGCATGGCCATTCTTTGCCTATAAACCTGTACGTTCATATTCTGGTATATAAGAATATCGATCGGGGTATTTTTTGCCTTTTTACCTAATCCTACTTTCATTTCTCCTCTAGACCCATCTTCCTACTCCACAGTCCTTGAGCAAAGTTGATGCCATATCTATCTAATATATAGCCCCTGTGCTATTTATATACGCCATTTAAACCATATAAACCTACGTGAACTCTAAATTTTACTTTCAATAAGTAGCAAAAAGGCCAGTACGTTTTATCAGTTGGCATCTGGTTTGCTAAATATAATTGTGAGTATACTATATCCATGGGGAGACAATTAATAAGAATGTATAACACAGTAAAATTGAATTCGATAGATTTCCTTCACCTGGCCACAAACAGTGTTAGCCTTTCACATGGAAATTTAATAACTATACGTTTCAAAGAATTCCATGATGCCATCGAAATCTATGATGGTATGCGATATATGCTCACAATCTATCCAAAACTTAGATCTATTGTGGAACCTACCCTGTTCTCATATAACCTAAAAATATTAGAGGATAATGACGAAAGATTAAACGTTCTTTTTAATAATTCCTTTCATGTAGTTTATAGCATAAAGTTTGATTCACCAGATTATGTCAAATTCAGACGAGACCTTTACAATGAACCATTCTCTCTAGAACAAACCATTCCTATTAAAATATATTACCTGCCTGATGATTCAAAACCTATATTACTTATATCTATACATCATGTAGTAGGTGATGGTTTCTCATGGATACATATGGTAGGTTCTCTAATGTCATATCTTAACGGCAAAAAACCTTCACTTCTCCCGCTTGATAACCCCAGTCTCACTCCAGCCTTATTAGAGAATAAATGGTATAAAATACCTCTTCAGATCTATAACTCGCTAAAATTATATGCGCAAAACATACGTAAGCCTGAAAATAAAGCCGTCATCCCAGCAACTTCCCATACCGTAAATTTCTATGGGCCTGTCGATATGTATCATAAGACTCTCTCATATAACCTTACATCAATAAAATCAAAGACAAGGGAGTTGGGTTGTAGTATTACCTCCCTGTTATTAACAGCATTAACAATTTCATTAAGCCAAGATTCCAAGCAAAGAAAGGGAGACATAATTAGAATAGGGCTATCCGTGGATCTGAGGCCCTATTTTACTGGGAAGACACCTATCTTTGGTAATTATCTAACAGGATTAACAGTAGACATCCCTCGTAAATGTTTGGATAACCCCAAAAAAATACTTAAAGAGATAACCTCACAGATGACTTACAATTTAGGGTTGATAAAGCAAAAGCAGATATTTCTACCTGTATTGATCTATAAATTATTTACTATTATGGGTAAAAAAAATTATGCTAGGGGACTCCGAATGGTCAAAAAAAGAAGATTGATTGATAGGACATTTGGTCTTTCCAATATAGGCAATGTTGATCATTTGAATTCCCATGGTCCCAAAGCTCAAATCTATGATGCCATTTCCTGTGCACCATCTCAAGGATTACTTGTAGTCATAAATAGTATCGAGGGACATATAAACACAGAAATTTCATTCCAGGAAGCCGAATTCACCCGAGATGAGATAAAAAATCTAATCAAAGCCTTTGAAAAAGAACTGGGCAGATTGCTTGAACTATAAACAATATTACAAAACTAATCCACACATAAAATGTGGATATTATCATAAAATAATGCTTTTATGTGGGGTAATGTTATGAGTAAGGCAGATGCTACTGTACGACTAAACCTCGGTGATTTTATATACCTGACCATGGAAGATGTCATGCCTTCCCAGGGAAATTTACTAACCCTAAGATTTAAGGAATCACATGATGTCACCGAAATCCGCGATGCAATGCGCCACACAATCTCAATCTACCCAAGACTCAGATCTATAGTTGAGCCTACTCTATTCTCGTACAAACTGCGAATCCTGAATGATAATGACGAGAGACTAGATGTTCTATTTAAGAATGCCTTCCGCGTAAAACTCAATCTAAAATATGATTCTCATGAGTATCTTACATTCCGGCGCAATCTATACAATGAACCATTTGCTTTAGAGCAAACGATCCCTATTAAGATATACTATTTTCCTGATGGCCCTACATCTGTTTTGGTTCTATCGATACACCATGTGGTAGGTGATGGTTCATCATGTGTACATATAGCTTGTTCCATCATGTCATATTTAAATGGAAAGAAGCCTTCCTTAGTTCCCATTGACAACCCAAGCCTTACCCCTGCCTTGTTTGTAACCCCATATTACAAAATACCTATGCAACTATACAAATCGACTCGGCTCTTATTGCGAGATAGACGTGAAGCTCAAAAGGGAACCTTTATTCCCGCTACTAATAGACCTATAGACTTTTTCGGACCAGTTGATATTTATTACCATACACTATGTTATGATCTAGAGTTGATAAAATCAAAATCAAAAAAGCTTGGGGTTAGCATTACCACCTTATTACTAGTTGCAATATCGCATTCATTGAGTAAAGGCCCAGGAAGGGATACGGGGAATATGATTGGAATAATTATCTCCGCGGACCTAAGACCTTTTTTCGAAGGGCAAACGCCTGTTATTGGTAATTATGTAACAGGATTCATGGTAGTGATCTCTCGTGAATATTGGGATAACCCCAAACAAATGCTTGAAGAAATAAACTTCCAGATGACCAAACATATAGACCGCATAAAACAAAAACAGGCATCCCTTCCTTTATTATTCCACAAGTTATTTACCCTTGTTGGTAAAAAAAATTATGCAAGGGGTGTGCGTATTATGAAAAAAAAGGGTATACTAACAAAGACCTGTTCACTTGCAAATCTAGGCAATGTAGATATCTTGAACTCCTATGGCCCAAAAGCTCAGCTCTGTGAATTTGATGCCTCAGGACCATCCCATGGATTATTTATAGCTATGAACACACTTGAGGGCAAGATACACATGTCATTTACATTTCAGGAGGCCGAATTTACTCGTGAAGAAATAAAAAAAACAATACAAGGATTTGAGCGTTCATTAGGTAAATTGTTGAAATTATAACTGTCCATAAAAATACAATGAACAGGGGGAAAATATAATGTCTGACAAAAAATACCACAGAAACCTGAGTCCAGGGGAGAGAATGTGGCTTGCCCTTGATCAACAAGGCTCGCCCATGGCATACATCCTGGTTATCGAGGGTATTGGAGATATCCCTGATGGTGCAATGAAAGAGGCCTTATATAAGATCTCTCTGCTCTACCCTATTTGTCGTTCGAAAATCACTGGCTTTTTAAAAAACCACCGATGGGAAGAATCAGATAACTTTCCCCGCTTTAAACGCTTAGGAACTACCGTATCCCCTTTTGGGGCATGGCCTCTTGAGATAGAGAAGAAGATGTTCTGGAAGAAGATAAATCTCAAAAAAGAATCCCCTGTTATGGTGTACTCCCTCTCCGATGGAAATAAGCAAAGATTATACATCAAGATCCATCATACCGCCATGGACGGGATGGCTTTAAATTTATTCACAAATGATCTCTTTAAGATTCTAAGAGGTGAAGAGCCCCTTGGTCCAACTGAAGGACCTGAGACGAGAAGAGACCTCTATGCTGCTACACTGCCAGATGATTTCTTTGAGAAAAGGCGTCAAGAGTTCCTGAAAAATAAAGCTGCTAAACCTGATGATCAACAAAAAGAGGGTAGATCACTAATTTTCAACGGAGTTTATGTTGGTAAACACTTTATTAGTCCACCAAGCAAGGACAACCAGATGGAATGGTATACACTCTTTATACCAAAGGAAAAAATGAATACATCGTCAATAACTGGCAAAGGCATATCTGCTGTTATGGAGGCATTGTTTAAGCTTAATCCTGAAACAAAAGATAAGAAATTTCAGGCAGGTGTAGCAGCAGATCTCAGATATCTCATGCCTGGGCTAAGAAATGCCGCAAATCTCACCGGTATGATAGCTGTACAACTAGATAAATATTCTGATGTACCATTTAAGGAGAGGGTTGCGTTAATTAATAATGATATTAAGGATCAAATAAAAAAGGGCTGGGCTTTGACTAAACATCCCCCCATAATCGATTGGCTTCCCATAAGGCTCATGAGCACCTTTATATATATCTATAGAAAGATAGTCTTCCACAAAAAAGAGACCCCATATTATTTTTTCTTTTCCAACTCAGGCAGGTATAAGCTGGCTAATTTATCTACCAAGGGGTTTAAGGCTCAGCGGGTCTTCGCAATACCTATTTGGCAGATCTGCGTCCCTCTTTTTATCTTAATGATTACTCATGATAACGGCATAGAATTTTTATGTGCAACAGATACAGACAAAGCCGGACTTACAAGATTTGTTGATTTATTTAGAAAAGAAATAAATTCCGCGGAAGATAAGCTAGCATAAGAAAAGCCGTGAATCCAACGCAGTAGCCCAATCAGTTTATCCACTCTCTATGTAGCCACGCCGGTGGTAACTTGCGGCCCTACCAACTTTTATAATGCTTCTTCGATATACCCTGAGAGATCTTTTATGTTCCTCAAAGTTATCGGCGCCCCCTCTTTCCTACGAATTGGCTTTCCTGTGTCTGCTAAGCGGGTGATAAGATCTGCTCCAGTCCTGGGGGCATTGCAACTCCTAAATGAGTGCATCACACCCTCTGCTGCCCTAGCATATCTCGGATTCTTCAGTAATTCGAGTATGGCTTGTTTGATTCTTCTTGGTGTGGCTTTATTGAGGTTCAAACGGATGCCAAACCCATTATAGACAATCTTTTGCGCCATCTCCATCCTGTCTCTCCCAAGGGGCACTGCCAGCATGGGTATCCCCTGTAATAAGGCCTCGTTGACCGTGCTTATCCCAGCGTGGGTTATAAGAATGCTTGTCCTTTCCAAAAGCTTAATTTGTGGGGCATATTGGACCACGATACAATTAGGTGGTATCTCCCCAAGTTGCTCTATGGGCTGATCCTTGCCTATTGCCATCACTACCTGAACAGGTATTGGGAAATTATCGTCAGACAAGGCTTTTAATACATTTTTATAGAACCCCTTGTACCACTCAAAAAATAATGTCCCGGTTGCAACATAGATTAGGGGCCTGTTTTTATCGAGCCTTTCCCAAGGGAAATCAGGAAGATCTTTATCATCCGGTACTAGTATAGAAGGCCCTACATAAAAAATCTCAGGGATGAATAACTTGCGTGGATATTCAACCTTGTCCGTGCTGAACAACATAAATAAATACGGGGAAACACCCCTGAGTATACTTTTTATACTCCAGTCAACACCAATCCTCTTTAACGCTCTTTTGTTGTTCAGGTATGACCAGAGCATAAATGGTACAGTTCGTCCTAAATAGGGAATCAATTTCAATCGATTTAGACGAGGCTTGTTGATATCCCAGCCACTTCCTATGGGAGGGATATCCTTCTCAAAATAAAAAAGCGCAGTACCACTGCCATGAGCAAAGGGTATGTGAAGGTTGTCTGCTACCGCTGTTGCAAGGAGGTCAGTTGAGTCTATATATACCACGTCAGGTTTAAAAAATTTAAAGGCAACTATTAGCTCGCGCAAGCACTGCTCAATAATGTCAGAAGTAAATACCCTTGGCATTTTACGCATATAATCATAAATACCCTTGGCCTCAGTAATCTTATCCATTCCGGCATTATAAGTATCCCGAGGGTAAAAATCCTGTATCCCATGCTTGGCAACTAAATCTTTCATATTGCTCCCGCTGCACCACCCAACCGTATGGCCATCGGCTATTAGATGCTTTGCTATTGGCAGGGCAACAGCTACATGTCCATAAAAGCCTGGCGTTGCAAACAAAATCCTATGTTTTTTCTCCATGACTACCCTTCCTAATTTATCCTAGTAAAAAATAATTACTATATTATCTGTTATGCATATTTAATGCTAGAAAGATTTAACTATATTACGCATGAGATATACCATACTTAAACGTAGTATGAACAGCGTTATATCCACTCAGAGGGAAAACTTTTCCCAAAAAGAGAAATATTTTGCCTTTAAAGGCAAAGTCTGAACTGTGGAGCATAAACAATTATTTCACAGGGGAGACTTTCTACATCGATAGCTTGAAGCACAAAATCCCTTGACAAGGTAGGAAGTGCTACCGAATCGATTAACGCTTGCATCTCATAAGCATACTGTTCTTGTGTCGTCTATATGAACTTGATATTTGGATTGAAAATTGCAGTATTGTCAACAAAACTATGGTAGTCTAAATTGCTAGAGGAGAAAAATGTGAATACGTGGGATATAATTGTTGTTGGTGCTGGTTTTGCCGGGGTTGTGTCGGCTGAAAGACTGGCATCTCAGGGGAAAAAGGTCTTACTCATAGAGAAGAGACCCCACATCGGGGGAAACTCTTATGATTGTTATGACGGGAATGGGATTTTGGTTCATCTGTATGGACCACATATATTTCACACAAAATACAAAGAAGTATGGGATTATCTTTCCAGGTTTACTGAGTGGAGATTATACACCCACAGGGTTCTGGCACACATAGACGGGATAAAGGTGCCGCTTCCTTTCAATCTAAACACTATGGAGGCGTTGTTCCCACAATCCCTGGCGTCCAGGCTTGAAGATAAACTTATATCAACCTTTGGGTATGGCACAAGGGTCCCTATACTGGAGATGATGGAACACAAGGATAAGGACATCAAATTCCTTGCTGAATTTGTATATGATAAGGTTTTTTTGAACTATACAGTAAAGCAGTGGGGAATAAGGCCGGAAGAGATAGATCCTTCGGTCACAGCAAGGGTTCCAGTTCTTATAAGCAGGGATGATAGATATTTTCAGAATCCATATCAGGGAATACCAGCCAATGGGTATACAAAGATGTTTGAGAGGATGCTTGATAATCCCAACATCAATATTATGCTCAATACAGATTACAAGGATATTATAGATCACACTGGATTTAAGAGGATGATATACACAGGCCCAATCGATTATTTTTTTGATTACAAGAATGGTAAACTGCCGTACAGATCCATAAACTTTGATTTTAAGACCATGAATATGGAGCAGTTCCAAGAGGTGGCAGTTGTCAATTATCCTAACGACTATGAATTCACCAGAATAACAGAGTCCAAGCATTTGACAGGCCAAAAACACAAGGCAACAACTATAGTCAAGGAGTTTCCAGAAGACTATGATCCTGACAAGAATGTGCCGAGTTATCCTGTTCATAGACCGGAGAACATAGAGATTTATGAAAGGTATAAAAATGATGCCCAACGTATAAATAATGTCACATTTCTTGGAAGGTTAGCAGAATATAAATATTACAATATGGACGAGGTGGTAGAGAAAGCATTGAGCCTTTGTAAGGAATTGATAAACTGACAAGATGGACCTATCTGTTGGGGTTTACTCCCTATACGATGGCAAAAGCGGAGATTCTATTTCAAAACGCATCACTCCTCAATGGATGGGCTTGGTGAATATGTTATAGTAGAAGATCTCTTCAGGATATTAAGGAAAGAAGAGCCTATAGGCCCTACAGAAGGCCCTGATACAAAGGATGAACTCTATAAAGCTATCCTTCCTGATGACTTTTTTGAGAAAAGGAGACAAGAGGCCCTGAAAAATAAGAAATTTCAGGCCTGGCTTCCTGTTGACTTTAGAAAATTTTTACCAGGCCTAAGAAATGCTGCCAATTTGACAGGGGTTATTCCCATAGAATTAAATAGATTCTTTGATATCCCACCAGTAGATAGGGTCTCTTCCATACAGGATGACATTGTAGAAAGAATCAATGACCATTCAGGGGTAATGAATCCTGCCCCCATGATTGACTGGTTTCCAATTAAGCTTTTAGCTGCTATGCTGCTTTCTCATCGTAAGATTGCCTTTTATAAAAGGAAATTTCCACACTACTTTATTCTCACAAACTTGGGCAGGCATAAAGTCAGCGATTTTTCTACTAAAGATTTCGAGGTGGAACGGATCTTCTGGATTCCTCTCCTAGCGATAAAGTGCCCTCTGTTTATTTCGTTAGCAAGCCACGACAACGGAGTAGAACTAACATGTGGTACTGATACTGACAAAGCACCATTTATTGGCTTTATAAATCAGTTAGAAAAAGAGATATACTCTCTGGAAGAACAATTATCCTCGGCAAAGGCCTTCCGCACCAAGAGATAATCCCAGATATCATCATTGGCTCATTCCAGAACCACATTCAAGCTCACCTGTCCCCAGCAGATTTAAATCTGCCACTGGCGAACCCCATGAAAAAAGAGTTTGCATCAAAGAGCATTTCATGTACTCTTATCAAAAGAATTAATTACTTAGAATAATACAGGAGGTTAAAACAAAATGAGGTATTTTATAAAACTAACGTCAATAACACTTATTATCTGGTTAGCAACGGCAAGTATTGTCTCAGCAGCAAGTGGAAAAGAGATT
The DNA here is from genome assembly GCA_021162585.1 of Deltaproteobacteria bacterium. Taxonomy (GTDB): domain Bacteria; phylum Desulfobacterota; class Desulfomonilia; order UBA1062; family UBA1062; genus JAGGYK01. Next base: position 1,037 of record JAGGYK010000220.1, on the reverse strand, counting down.
ACCATTGTTACATTTAATACATGGTTTGGGCTTGATGGTGTAGGCACGATCAAAATGGGAGAATATGAAGATAAAAAGATGGCTGAAAAACGTTATCAAATCCTTCTCAAAGAATTAAAGAGGCTAGATCCTGATATAATAGGCCTTCAAGAGGCCAATAAGCTTCCTAAATATGCAAAGAGGATAGCGCGTGACCTTGGGTATGACGAGATCCATCAGATCAATAACAGCGGCATTAAGATCGGCCCTTTGGGGATTCCATATAATATGAAGATGGGGCTTATCATACTTGCAAAAAAGCCCTATCATCTGAAGAGAGTGGGTGCCTTTCAAATTTCAGGGGATAAACACGGGATATACAAAGACTGGTTTACATTTCACCTTAGTGAATCCTGGTTTGTTCTATCAGGTAAAATTGAAGTTGATGGTAAACCCATCTATTTATTCAATACACATCTCCATGCAGGACTGCCTGAAAACCCGGGGTATTTCCAGGAGCTAAAGCTGTTAAAGGATGAGGGCAAAATAACTCCAAAAGAGTATCAAGAATATTTAGAGAGCTACAATGGGGACATCCAAAGATTTATATCAGAAACAAAGAAGACACTATGCTTTGTTAGCAAAATCACGCCTAGTGATGCCCCTGCCATACTTATGGGAGATTTTAATGCTACTGAAAATTCTGATGCTATAAAAATCATAGTTAAAGATGGGAATTTCCTTGATACATATCGTATAGCAAATCCAACTGATAGAGGCTTTACATGGTGCAGCGAAAATCCACACACTCATTTTGATGCCGCACCTACCTATGCCCGTGGAAACCAAAAGAACCCTTATGACCTTATCAAAGCGAGATATGACCTCGTTTCAAGAAGAATAGACTACATATTCATAAATTCCTATTTTCAAAAAGATAATATACTTGATAGCAGTATTATCCTGAACAAGCCTGTACAAGGACTATATCCATCAGACCACTATGGGGTTTTAAGTAGGATAACTTTTCATTAATATTTTCATAGTTTACTCCTGGG